>DASRJJ010000074.1:0-7539 GCA_035649555.1 Saccharimonadales bacterium (SeqCode) | reverse complement strand
ATTCTTGGGTAGGGCAGTACTTATGACCCAAACGGTGCGCAACGCCAGCATACGTAACCCGTTAGTCCGCAAAACCAAAGATTATTGGCACATGCTAGGGCCGGGCCTAACTACTGGCGCATCCGACGATGACCCTTCGGGTGTCGCTACCTATTCGCAGGTTGGCGCACAGTACGGCTTTGGGCTATTATGGATGTCGGCCTGGACGTTTCCACTAATGAGCATGGTGCAGGAAATGTGTGCTCGTATTGGCTTGGTGACGGGCAGGGGGTTGGCGCATAACATTCGGGTGTATTTTTCGCGGCGCGTGCTAATGATTTGCACACTGCTGCTATTTGCCGCGAACACCTTTAACATTGGCGCTAACTTGGGCGCAATGGCCAAAGCGGCGCAGCTCATCGACCCACGGCTTGATTTTGGCTGGCTGGTCGTTGGCTTTGCCATTTTTAGTTTGTTACTGCAAATTTTTACACCGTACGTCAAATACGCTAAATACTTAAAGTGGTTAGCACTTATTTTACTGTCGTACATTTTGTCGGCTTTTTTGGCTGGGCTTGACTGGGGCGAGGTGTTAAAAAACGGCATAGTGCCACATATCGATTTTACCCAGGAGCAAATTTTGATAATTGTAGCAGTGTTAGGTACAACTATATCGCCCTATCTGTTTTTTTGGCAAACGAGCCAAGAAGTAGAGGGGCAAATTTTACTCGGCAAGTTAACCGTCCACCAACGGCGGCCAACCGAAGGCAAAGAAATTAAACGCATGCGCTTTGACGTGTGGTCGGGCATGTTCTTATCTAACATTGTGATGTTCTTTATCATTGCTGCTGCTGGGGCAATTTTGTTCCCAAACGGTATCACCAACATCGAAAGCGCCGCGCAAGCCGCCGAGGCATTGCGGCCATTTGCTGGCGACGCTACTTACTTTTTGTTTGCTATCGGCATTATCGGTACTGGCTTGCTGGCAATCCCGGTGCAAGCAGGGTCCAGTAGTTACGCGCTGGCCGAAAGCTTGGGTTGGAAAGAAGGTTTGTACCGCAACCTCGACCAAGCCAAAGCCTTTTACGGTATTATAATTATCTCGATGCTCGTTGGCTTGGGGATCAACTTTATTGGTATAGACCCCATTAAAGCGCTGATTTACGCAGCTATCGTCAATGCCATTATTGCGCCAATTATTTTGCTATTTATCGTACTAATTAGCAGCAATCACAAACACATGGGGCGTTGGGTTAACAGTACATTTACCACCATTGTTGGTTGGATTATCGTAGCCATAATGAGTGCGGCTAGTGTAGCCGCCTTGTGGGCGATCTTTTTCTAATAATCACTCGTGGCGCAAGGCCTCGATGGGATCTTTGCGCGCCGCCTTAAGTGCGGGCAAGGTGCCAAAGACAACGCCAACTATAATCGCAACTGCCGTGGCGATGGCAACTGCCTCCCACGAAATAACTGGCTTAAGTTCGGTGTAGGTGTGCAAAATTCCTTGAGTGGCTAGCGATAAAAGAATACCAATAATGCCACCGAGCAAACTAAGTACCATAGCCTCCAACATAAATTGCAGCAAAATTTGGCGCGAGGTGGCGCCAATGGCTTTGCGCACGCCAATTTCGTGCATGCGCTCGGTAACATTGACGAGCATGATGTTCATAAGCCCCACGCCGCCAATAACTAACGAAATGACTGCCACGGCAATAATCCACGTACTTAACATGTCGAGTAACCGGCTGCTTGACTGGAGGTTTTGCTCGGGCGTTAGCACGGTAAAATCTTGCTGGCCGCCGTGGGCTTCGCGCAGCGAATCGCTAATGGCATTTGCCGTCGCTTGCAGCGGCGTGCGTTCGTGCGGTTTAGCTAGCAGTACGTACAAATGCGAGTTATTGCCAGTTATTTTAGCTGCAGTTTTATAGGGGATGAATAGAGCATTGTCGAACTCGGCTGTCGGCGAAAGCGGCAAACTCTTAAATTCGTTAAGTACGCCGCGTACCATAAACGTCTGGCCGCGGAATGTGAACGTACGGCCAAGCGGAGCCTGGTCCTCAAATAAAGTAACCGCTGCTTGGTGCCCCAGGACTGCAAAATGGCTTTCCTCGTTTTTATCATCCCAGAACTCACCGTAGGCCAGGCCCTGGTTGAGCGCTGTGGGCATTTTGGAATTAGTGGCGAGCACCACGCCACCGCGCAAGGTATTCTCGTCGGCCTGGACGGCACCAGGCACCACGCCAAGCGGCGCTACTACATCGACTTCATCGGTTTTTTGGACCACCTCGACATCGGAGACACTAAAGCCACCGACGGCATCTAAACCGAACAGCACATCACTGCTACCAAGCACGTTCTTAGTGCCAGATGTATCTATAGTGCCGGGCCGAATGGTAATAAGATTTTTGCCGAAGTGGTCAATTTGCTGGGCGATTTGTTTCTTCATGCCTTCGCCGATACCGACCACCGTTACTACCGACACAATGCCGATAATAATCCCGAGCATTGTTAGTAAACTGCGCCACTTGGCGCTTTTGACGCCGGCTAGGGCCATGCGGAAATTGCCGCGCATCATAGCACTCATAATTGTGACTCCGCGGGTGCCCCCACCCCAACTATTTTGAGAGCGTTCACGCGCCGGGCACCGACACTACACACCACATTATTCATTTCTTGGCCCTCGCTGTTTTTTTAGTTTTTGATTTTTTGCCAGTTTTTTTGGTTTTATCCTTTTTGTCGGTCGTTTGCTTGGGCTGGTCTTTGTGGGGGCGAGCTTTCATTAGCGCTGAGACGCCAGCAAGGTCGTCCTCTTCGGTTTTAGTAGGCACCGAATACATCTGGCGGGCATGCTTGGCGACCTGGCCGACGGTGGTTTGTTCATCGTGAACGATAGCGCCGTCGTGCATGTACACGACCCGGGTGGCGTAGCGGGTGAGTTCGGGGTTATGGGTCACAAACAGAATAGTCGTTTTGTTTGTTTGGTGAATTTCGCTTAAAAGTTCCATAACTAGGCGCGAACTAGCACTATCCAAGTTGCCAGTTGGTTCATCGGCAATAATAATTTTAGGCTCGTTAATGAGGGCGCGGGCAATGGCTGCCGACTGTGCCTGGCCGCCGCTTAGGTGGCGGGGGTAAAAATATTCGCGGTCAGCTAACCCCACGCGTTCCAATATTTCGGCGGCACGCTTAAGGCGGCGACCGGCGGTCATGCCTTTGTAGGCAAGGGGCAAGGCAACGTTTTCAATTACGGTCAAACGCGGTAACAAATTAAAAGATTGGAACACAAACCCAACGGCATCGCGCCGAATTTTAGCGCGCTGCCCAGCGCGTAATTTGGCGACGTGGCGGCCGCGCAAATTGTAGACGCCGTTGGTAGGGCGGTCTAGCAAACCAATGATGTTCATGAGTGTCGATTTGCCGCAGCCACTCGGTCCCATAACAGCCACAAACTCACCTTCGTCAATCGACAGACTAACCTCTTCGAGCGCAATGGTGGTTGCATCCCCGAAGCCATACAGTTTACTAACGTCCTGCAATTCAATGATAGACATGCTCATTTTAGTGTAACCCCTGTTTTACACAAGCTGCAAGGTGTTTTGTGGCGTTTTTTGCGATATAATGGGCTGGTCAAACCAAAAAATTAAATAAAATTTGATTTTTAAGGAGAGGTGTCCGAGTGGTTGAAGGAGCACGCTTGGAAAGCGTGTGTGCGGGCAACCGTACCGTGGGTTCGAATCCCATCCTCTCCGCCATACATTGTTGCTCGCCCTTTGACGGGCGATAATGTATGTTGAGGTTTGAATTCGCGGCAGCCCGCAAAGCCAGGCATTATTTCGCACAAGGGCGATTACCACGCACAATTAGGCGATAAACGTGCCGACGGGTTCGCCCTTGGTGGCTTTGAGGATGTTGTCGGCTTTTAGGGCGTCCAAAACGATGACGGGCATGTTTTGTTCCATGGCTAGGCCAAGCGCGGCTTTGTCCATAACCTTGATAGCGTCGTTACGGACGGCCTCTGGGTAGGAGAGTTTTTCGAACCGCACAGCGTCGGTGTGGAGCATCGGGTCTTTGTCGTAAACACCGTCTACCTTGGTGGCCTTAAGTACTAGCTCGCAGCTGAGTTCCAGCGCCATGCTAACAGCCGCAGTGTCGTGCGTAAAAAAGGGCCGCCCAATACCACCAGCTATAACTAACACACGGCCGGCGCCAAGGTGGCTTTCGGCCGAGCGGAACGAATATGGCTCGGCTACTTGGTCGGCAAAAATGTTGGTAACACAACGGGTAGAGACGCCTTCGCTTTCAAAAATGTCGGTTACAGCTACAGCGTTCATCAGCCCAGACAACATACCCATTTGGTCGGCTGTTACACGTTTAATACCTGTTTTGCCGGCTAGCTGCGCCCCGCGCACCACGTTACCGCCGCCCACAACTAAAACGAGCTGGCAACCAGCTCGCAACACTTTTTGGACCTCGCGTGCAAAGTAACGAATAACCGCAGGATCAATGCCAAACTCGTGCTTACCAGATAGTTGTTCACCGGAAATCTTTAATAATACGCGCTTATACATTGCCGGTAGTCTAGCAAAGGTTGGCTCGAAAAGCTATACTTTATTTTACCATGATCAAAATATACTCCTGGAACGTCAATGGTATTAGAGCGGTGGCAAACAAAAAACTGTTTGTGCCATTCATCGAAAAAGAAAAACCAGATATTTTGTGTTTGCAAGAGACCAAAGCCCAACAGGGGCAGGCGGTTATTGATTTACCTGACTACACCGAGTATTGGAACTCGGCCCACAAGGCTGGCTATTCAGGTACCGCAATTTTTACCAAAATTAAACCACTGGCCGTTGTTAACGGATTCCCCGAAGATATTGCGAAAAAATATACTTTAAAGGACGACAGCGATCGTGACTCCTCCACCGAAGGTCGAATTATCGCCGCCGAATTCGACAAATTCTACGTCGTCACCGTCTACACACCCAACGCCAAAGACGATTTAAGCCGTATCCCGTTACGCCACAAACACTGGGATCCCGCATTTTTAGAATATTGCAAACAACTGGAAAAGAAAAAACCAGTGCTGTTTTGCGGCGACCTCAACGTTGCCCACACGCCGGACGACCTCGCACGCCCCAAACCCAACGAAGGCAAAAAGGGATACACCGTCGAAGAACGCGAAGGGTTTGATAACTTTTTAAAAGCAGGGTTTGTAGATACATTCCGCTTATTTACCCAAGGCAATGGCCACTATACCTGGTGGACACACTGGGCCAATGCCCGTGCCAACAACGTTGGCTGGCGCATTGACTACTTTTTGGCATCCGAAAAGCTTAAACCACATATAAAAAAGGCCGACATTCACGCAGACATTATGGGTTCTGACCATTGCCCAGTAAGTGTCACCCTAAATTATTAGCATGCGCTACGAAATTGCCAACAACGCACGCACCCCAACCCGCCACGGGGTAGCTTTTTGGGTAAACCCGAATGCCCGTTTTAAAAAGGATGGTTCAATCAGTACACAACCAACCGTGCTACTGGTACGTAGTCAGGCTAACCAGCAATGGCACGGGGTGTGGTCTGAGGTACCGCCAGGTACCGACCCATACGCAGCACCTCTCAAAACATTTCGTTGCCTAGCTGGGGCCTTGCCCCAATTTATCTTTCCTTTAGGAATACTCCAGCCCGGTGATTACCCAGACATATACCACACTACTTACGTTGGCATGGCCATGGGTGGTGAGATAGACAGCGTAACCCCGCGTTTGCCCGGGGTCGAGCTGGGCTTTCTTCCTTTAGAACAACTACCACTTAAAGATGTACATTCCGCCTTTCTGGAACGACGGTGGAACCCTTATTACGAACCTGTGACCGTCGGCTATTAGTCCTACATTGCAGCCCGATGATTAAGAAGATATACTACTGTCTACATGAAGCGTGATGATGCCACGACCATCCAAGAATTAAAATCTTTGGTCGTCCAATTCCGGGACGAGCGTGGCTGGAAAGAAGGGCACACACCCAAAAACCTTAGCATGTCGATTGCTATCGAAGCCGCCGAGCTTATGGAACATTTCCAATGGGACACCTACCGGCGCGATGACAAACAGGGAATTGCCGATGAATTAGCCGACATTATTTCTTATTGTCTTAACCTCGCTGACATACTCGATATTGATGTCGCTACCACCTTTCGGGACAAATTAGACCGCGCTAGGGTAAAGTATCCTGTCGAGCTGTTCAACCCTAGTGCTAAAAACAACGAAGCGTATCATAAAATCAAAAAAGCATACCGTGAAGGGAAGAAATAATGACGCCAGACGATTACACCATCCGCGAATTTTATATTGAAGTTGGCGACGGTCACGAACTGTACGTGCACGATTGGGGCAATAAAAAAGCCAAGCACCCCATTATTTTTTTGCATGGCGGGCCGGGCAGCGGCACTAAAGACAAACATAAAATACAATTTGACCCAACCCAACAGCGCGTCATTTTTTTCGACCAACGCGGCTGCGGCAAAAGCTTGCCCTTCGGTTCGCTTAAACATAACACCACAGAAAAAATAATTGAAGACATCGACAAAATTGCCAAAGAACTTAAAATCTCGTCATTTGTATTAACTGGCGGGTCGTGGGGCTCGTGCTTGGCGTTAGCTTACGCAGTTAAGCACCCGCAAAAAGTACTGGCAATGGTGTTAAGTGGCGTTTTTACCGGCTCTCAGGCCGAAATTGACTACTTTGACAAAGGCCAGTTTAAGGCCTGGTTCCCAGAGGTTTGGGAGCGCTACCTGGCCGCCACACCCAACGAACACCGCCATTCGCCAACCACCTATCATTTCCAACAAATTTTAGGTAAAAACGACGAAACCGCCTGCCGGTCGGCCTGCGCTTACGGCAACATGGAAGGCGCACTATTGCAATTGGACGACCGTTTTAGCCCAGCCGCTGCCGACAACCCCGAATACGACCCAACCGACATCAAAATAGAGGTCCACTACCTCGCTAATCGTTGTTTTATGCCCGACCGCTACATTTTTGATAGTGCCCGCAAGCTGACCATGCCGGTTTGGTTGGTGCAAGGCCGTTACGACATGGTATGCCCGCCAACCACCGCTTATGAGCTACACCAAAAATTACCCAAAAGCCAGCTTATCTGGACAGTCGGCGGTCATCGTTCCAGCGAACGCGAAGCACAAAGCGTTCTCCGCTCGATTTTGTTGCATTTTGGCGGCGAAAAATGAGCAAACCTTTTGCCGTTTTTGACATCGACGGCACCATTATCCGTTGGCAAATGTTCCATGCTGTCATCGATAAACTAGCTAAACAAGGCACGATTTCGCCTAAAACATACCAAAAAATTCAAGAAGCCCGCCGGCAGTGGCGGGTGCGCACGCATGAAGAATCATTTATGGAATACGAGTTAACGCTTGTGGGCTATTTTAAAGATACCCTCAAGGGGCTTAGCGTTGCGGCCCACAACCAAGCTGCCCAAGAAGTATTCGAAGAATACAAAGACCAAGTCTACCGCTACACCCGCGGGCTTATTAAAGAA
>DASRJJ010000073.1:0-2267 GCA_035649555.1 Saccharimonadales bacterium (SeqCode) | reverse complement strand
TACCATCCACGCCCGACAGCTCCCAAGATGACCAGCTAAAGCAACTGCTCGAACTGGTAGTTGCCGAACGACAATCGGACGAAGAACGAGCCACCATGAGTTCTATAAAAAAGGACCACCGTTCAATTGCTTACGCCGCCATGGCCAAAGTGTTAGCTAGCCATGGCTTAGTTGATAGTACTAAAGAAATGATCTTTAATACCGAGACTGACGAACAGCGTGTGCGTGCGTTTATGGGCGTTGCCTGTGCCTATGATGAGTTAGTGACAAAATAACCCACTTTATAGGTATTGGTCTAATACTTTGGGCGCTCCAGTATCGGGACCGTCAGATGGCTCCACCCGGATCATTTTCCGCTCGTCGGCACACTTACGCGTTTCGCTTGGTGCGACAGTAAGTGCTTGACTACCCCACCACTGCTCTATCACTACCATACTCCGCAAACATCGGCCTATATTGTGCGGCGAAAACTGGCAGGTATATGTACAGTCTACCTCAAGTGTCGAGGCATCAGCCTTCTTAAGGCATCCTTCGTTGTACCCGATATTCATCAGTAAGCTACACGCGTTTTACTTGCAGGCTGTCTAGTTCGACAGGTGTTTCGCGGCCAAACATATTAACCAACACCTTGAGTTTACCCTTGGCGGCGTCAATTTCGTTAATCGAGCCGTCAAAACCCTTAAATGGACCGTCAATGATGCTAACGACTTCGCCAATGCGGTAATCAATTTTGTGCTTGGGTTGTTCTAAGCCCATGCGTTTTTGGATTTTTTCGATTTCTTCATCGCTTACAGGGGTCGGCTCGCTACCGCTACCCACAAAGCCGGTTACGCTGGGTGTGTTGCGCACAATATACCATGCGTCTTCGCTCATTTTCATTTGGACGAGCACATAGCCCTGGAAAATGCGCTTTTCGACCACGCGGCGTTTGCCGTTTTTGATTTCGATCATTTTTTCTTTGGGCACGAGCACTTGGAAAATTTTGTCTTTCATGTCCAAACTGTCCGCGCGCTGGCGAATGCTTTCGGCTACTTTTTCTTCGTAGCCACTGTAGGTGTGGATGGCGTACCACTGTTTGGTAGAATCGTAACGCTTGGTCATATTAATCTATTAATACCTTTCTAAATACTTTGTCGAGTCCAAAATCTACTACAGTAACCATTAGTCCAAATAAGATGGAGAAGATAATTACCGCGATGGTGAGCTTAAAGGTGTCGCGGCCGGTTGGCCAGGTAACTTGCTTAAGCTCTTCCCAACTTTTTTTAAAGTAACCAGGGACAATGTAGCGACCGACTTTTTTAATGCCACGCCCGACGATTCGGAACGGCAAGCTGATGTAGTAAAGGGTAAGCCGCACGATGCCACGTTTTTTGGGTGGCGCCTGGCGATTTTTTTCTACCTGCTCGCGCACCGTTTCGACTTGCTTGACGATGCGATGCTTTGGCTTTTTGGCTTCGATTTTTTCGGCCACGATTTCTCCCTCAAATTAAAAGAACTTACACTATGGTAAGCTCCAACATGTCAAGCATACGGTTTTTGGCCGCCTAAGTCAAGCGTAAGCCGGGACTGCGGCAAATTGTGGTGATGCTGCCGGTATAGCATCAGTGTTAGCCTCGACTTGCATATCTTCGCCATAAGGAGCCATTCCCCACTCTTCCCGCAAGGCGGCAAAACCGGCAATTGTTGCTTGACGACAAAGCTCCAAACGTTCCATTCTGCGTGTGTAAGCATCCCTTTCGAGCTCTTCCTTGGACAAGGCAATGGTACCTTCTATCCCGTTAACGAGTGACCGTAAGGAGCCAACCTCATTATGGACATCTTCCATAGTTGGTGCCGCAGGCTTTTGGTAAGGGACTATTGGCAAAAACATTGGCTTAAGGCGTCTTCTGGTTCTGGCGGCGACCAATTGTTGTGTGTGGTTTCTGGATGCGGTTGCTTCGTGGCGACGACGCAATGCTACGCCACCACCACTAATAATTAAACCTAGCAGACTGCAGGCTATCCCTGCTTTGCCAGAGTTGTGGAGTACCCCTGCAACATCGCTACTAACTATAGCTTGTCGGGTAAGTTGGTCGGCGTTTGATCCTTTAGTAATGCCGGTCGAAAGTATACACGTGTCGTCAGCTTTACAATTTTGGTCAATAGTTCGGTCGGTTTTAAACTCTTCTGTAGATATAATTGCTGCTCTGGAATCAAATTTGGCACTTTCTTCGAGAATTTTGGAAGTACAGAGGAGGAATCCACTGAGTACTAAAGCGGCCAACGAA
>DASRJJ010000072.1:0-6543 GCA_035649555.1 Saccharimonadales bacterium (SeqCode) | reverse complement strand
GACAGTAAGTACGTGGCACTCGTTGTATGACGGTGCACCTTGCATGGCCCCAATAGTAGAGGCAGGTATTGTGCTGCGCGCCTATCCAGACAGAAAGCTTGTAAATCAGGCAATACAGGAGACGTTCCCACAGGGCACGCTGGCCTCGGTACTTCGTATATTGTTGAATTCCACTGTACAACGCCAAGAGCCTGGACTGGCTGTGCCCAGTGCCTACAGACTTGACGTGTGTCACGATGCAGAAACGTACTTTATGGCCCTTTTTTCAGAGATGAAAAAGAAAACTCTGCCGCGCTGCGATATCTTTACACAGGATAACGAACCACTATTTGTGCGCAAAAGGGGTTCAGGCACGCCGTCGGCCATGTCGTTGACAGATCTTGCACTGAACCATGCGGTCTATCCTGCATTTAGCATTTTTGGGCTCCAGGCCCAAGGTGATACATGGTACGGTACGTAGGTAACGATCTTTTTAAACTGAGGACTGAGTCGCGCGAGATGAAATTGTATGATATAAGCGACATCACCGCAGCTTTATTTTTACGCCCTAGCGTGTTTTGTATTCCTACGGCAGAGCGTTTAGACCATTTTGGTGTTCATGTCAGCTTGAATGAAGAAGAATTTGACACCAAAGGACTTGCCGGCACCGTAGCTAGCCTAGTAAGGAAGTATAGTATTGGCGGAAGGTAACAGATATGTTATACTTGCTTTAAGCGAAAAATAAGGTAAAATAATATGTCTATGCAGTCAGTTATTCAACAAATCGAGGCCAGGTTTAAAAAGGGCGCCGTTGTCGACGTTAAAAGCGGTGACACTGTAAAAGTGCACCAGAAAATCCGCGAAGGCAACAAAGAGCGCGTACAGATTTTTCAGGGTTTGGTTATTCGCACCGACCGCAAGGGCAGCCACTCGAGCCGCATTACCGTTCGCCGTATTGCCAGCGGTATCGGCGTAGAAAAGAGCTTTTTACTGCACAGCCCTCTCGTTCTAAAGGTAGAAGTTACCAAGCGCAGCAAAGTCCGCCGCAACTACCTAAGCTACATGCGTAAATTAACTGGTAAGTCAGCCCGACTAAGTGGTGTAGACTTTGACCGCCAAGCGGTAAATGCCATCCATGACAAAAAGGCTGAGGAAGAAGAAACCAAGTTGGCCGAAGAAAAAGCTGCTGCCGCAGAGGTAGAAGCCGCCAAAAAGGCCGAAGCAGAGGCTAAAAACGAAGCCAAAATCGCTGCCGCTATGGCCGCCCACGAAAAATAATGTAATAGTACAGTTTCCACAAATACGATACCTCCGTCAAATAAGGGCGGAGGTTTTTTAATGGAAGAAGGATTTACAGGTACAGTGCTATTGCTTAGTTAGTAGTTATATGTTACAATACTATGTTCTATGTCATTTAGAAATCTGCTTTTTTGTAATAAGCCTGGTAATGGCCAAGTTGGCGAGATTCTTCCAAAGAGTTTAGCGGAACGCTTGGCAGCTTTTGACTTTGACGTGCCCAAAACCGAGCAGCTTAAGGTTGACCTATTCCTTCTACAGCCTCTTGTACCAGAGGTCCAAAGGCGAGTTCGCCAAGAGAATGGACTTGAAATTGAAACCTCAACTAGTCTATTAGGCTGCATCCATATCTTTGAGGAAGATGCTTACTATGGAATTGTTAGGTCAGTATATGCCCCGACAGTAGGTAGTCAAGTTTCATCGGAACGGCGTGTTAAGTATTTCCGAACCCGGCTGGCCCCAAATGGGTCGGACAGCAAGGTAGAATTTAGACAACTCCCTATGGACATTTTTGATATTCAAAAGTTTGATCCAGAGAACCCAAAACTTCACGCCGAAAAGATCAATGCTAGTAGCTGCCTACCCGGGTCGTCTAGCGACGTTCGTATATATGCCTATGATGATGAAACGCCTTGCATAACCTTACTCCGCGACTATAGGCTTGAGGAATACCAGTCGACTGGGGAGTTTTTGGCTCTGCCTTCCTCGACACAACGCATGGGCAGCATTGAAGAGCATGAATGGATGTTGCCCGAGCGAGAGTTCGCGTCCTTGTTTAATGACGGTCAATACACCGCTGGGTTGATTGGCGCTACGGTGATTGCCGTCGCTATTATGCGCCCCTAGTTTTCGTTTGCACTCCTAGTCCATGCTACACTGATCTGTATGATTGTGGGTGTTGACGAAGTAGGCAGGGGTTGTTTGGCTGGGCCGGTGGCAGCCGGGGCTGTGGTATTGGACAGAAAGATTCGGGGGCTTAAAGATTCCAAACTGCTATCTCGGGCGCAGCGTGAGAGTCTTGACCTTAAAATTCGTGCTAAAGCGCTGCATTTTGGAGTGGGTTGGGCAAGCGTGGAAGAGATTAACCGACTAGGTATGACCGAAGCCGTACGCCTGGCGATGCATCGTGCAGTCGACGAAGTGCTTAAAACCTGCCAAACTATCGAACAGCTTATTGTCGATGGCAACTATAATTATTTTAAGTCGTATTCGCTTAGCGCTATTAGCCAAGCAATTATTAAAGCCGACCAGAGTATACCGGCGGTGAGTGCAGCTAGTATCATTGCTAAAGTTGCCCGCGATTTGTATATGATTACTCTGGCCAAAACCTACCCCAATTTTGGGTTCGAAAGTCATGTTGGCTATGCGACCCAGGCGCATCGGCAGGCACTGCGGACATATGGCGTTACCGACGTTCATCGTGTTAATTTCCGGCAAGTAAAAGAGATACTCCTGGGTGACAACAGTTGATACCGGACGTAAAGCCGAGCAAGTGGTTGCTGATTTTTTGGTGCGCAAGGGCTGCGTAATTATGGACCGTAACTGGCGGACGCGCTGGTGCGAGATTGATGTGGTTGCCCGGCGGGATGGGATTGTCTATTTTTGCGAGGTGAAATACCGGTTGCGCGCTGCGCAAGGTGGCGGGCTCGACTACATTACGCCCAAAAAGGTGGAGCAAATGTGGTTTGCGGCAGAACTTTGGGTGCAGTCCCATAACTGGCAAGGCGAGTATGAGTTGTGCGCGATTGAGGTGTTTGGCCCAGAGTTTACGATAACTGGCGTCGTAAAAGATTTGGGCTAAACTTTGAGCCGTGCAGAGTAGTGTGCCCGCCCCTCCATCAAAAGGGCCAGCCCTGTTGGTCAGGGTGACCTCTTTGACTCCGAGGACTACGATACTCTGCACGGCTCAAAGCTTAGCCCACCCAACCACAAGCTATGAGAAATAAGATGTGACTGCGGCAACGTCGCGCTGTAACCAAGCTACGCGATTTTCGATGTCCTCAATGCCGATGGTAATGCTGCGGGCGAGTGCGGGCAGGGACTGCATGGGGCCAAAGAAGATTTTGTATTCTTCGAGTAATTCGGGGGTGTTAAAGGCCGCTGCGGCGTAGCGGGGTAGGTAATCTAGGCTGTGGTCGTCGGCGAAGGTTTTGGCGAGCCAGGGCCAGTTGTCGCGCAACCAATCCCAGGCTTGTTGGCGGGCGTATCGGCTGCGTAGCAAAAAGGCGATCCAGCGGTCTACGTCGTGCTGGCGGACCCTTTTGCTGTCTTTTAGACGGTCAAGCAATACTGCGACTTGTTTTGGATCTTTGGTAGCGCTAAGTGCGTCGAGGGTGTCTAATTTTAGAGTGACATCAGAGGTAGTCTCGTCCAGTGTTAGTAGGTACTGGAATGCATCATGAGCTTGCTGGCGTACGGCGGCGCTGAATACTACGCCGCGTAGTTCGGGCGTCACTAAGGAACTGTCTTGCTTGTAGGCCTTAAACAGTTCGAGTGCTTTAGCGACGATTTGCGGGTGTTCGGCGTTGGCGCCAAGCGCTAAAATCAGCGCACGCAACTTTACGTCCTCGCTTGATTCACTGGCAATTTCCTTCCAGCCCAGGCGTTTATACTGCGATTCTACCAGCTTGCGCACATTGGCCTTCATTGGTTCCTCTAGGCTTGGCACAATATCAATAAAGCGGCGTAAATCGGACAAAATAAGGGCGATAATGCTCCAAACTGGCTCTTCGTCCTCTTGCTTGTAGTGTCCTAGCAGCTGCAGTGTGGCACTGGTGGACTGTTGGCCGCCACGCGCCAACATAATGCTGTCATTTAGCAGGGCTAGCCGTTCGGCCGGAGTAAGTTCCTTGGCCGCAGCCCGGCGGGCAATGGCTTCGGCATGGGCGGGGGTAACGTAGTGGACAATGTAGTGGCCAACGGCGTTTTGGTCGAACCTAATAAAGCGGTCAGAGGAAAGTCGTGCAGTTATTTGAGTAGTCTCTAACAGTGTCGGTACTTCTTTAGAATCTGCCAGCAGTGGCACCGACCAAGAACGTTCTTTGTCGGCTTTAGCCGGGTCCATCAAAAAGTGTGATTGGTTGACGGTTATATTCGTTTCGTTTTGGGTGACGTTAAGCACAGGGAAACCGCTGCGGGTAAGCCATGGGTCCATGATTGCTGCCACATCTTGGCCGCTGGCAGCAGAAAGTGCTTCCCACAAATCCTGGCCGGTGGTGTTGCCGTAGGCGTGCTTGGCAAAATAAGCTTTAAGACCTTTGCGGAACGTATCTTCGCCCAAATATTGCAGTAGCATGTTGATCAGCCGGCCGCCTTTGGCGTAGACAATTGAGGGGTCAAAAATACTGCTAATCTCGTCCGGGTGGCGGACATCGGTTTTAATAGCCTGCACGCCGGCAATGCTGTCGCGGCGCAGGGCTGCCAGGCCGTCACCGGCAATGTAGCTGTTCCAGATATGCCACTGGGGATACAGCGCATCCTCGGCCACAAAAGCCATCACGTTGGCGAAGCTTTCGTTTAGCCAAAGATCGTCCCACCAGCGCATTGTTACCAAATTGCCGAACCACTGGTGTGAAACTTCGTGGGCGATTACTTCGGCGATTAGCTCCTTCATGGTTTGCGATGTCGAAGCTGGGTCGGCCAACAGCGCCATTTCGCGGTATGTTATAAGCCCCCAGTTCTCCATGGCGGCCGATGAAAAATCGGGGATGGCCATGTGGTCGCACTTAGCCAAGGGGTAGGGTGTTTCAAAAAATTCCTCATAAAAATCGATAGAACGTACTGCGGTGTCCAGGGCAAAGTCGAGGGCTTCGGGCCGGTGGGCTTTGGTTGTCCACACCCGCACGTCAACGCCGCGTTTGGTTTTGGCTGCTTTGTGCTGCAAATCGCCGAAGGCAAAGGCTAGTAAATAAGACGACATTTTGGGTGTAGTATCAAAAATAGTGTGCAATCTGCCATCTTTTTCAAAGCTATCTTTTGCCGGCATATTGCCGATGGCACTTTGGCCCGGTGGGGTAATCAGTTCTAGCGCGTAGGTGGCTTTGGCTTGGGGCTCGTCGATTACGGGGAAGGCTTGGCGTGCAAAGTGGCTCTCGAACTGGGTAGAAACCATGCGTTTTTGTTCGGTATTTACCGTGTAGTCCGAGTAATACACGCCCTGCATGCCCGAGTTTACTTTGCCTTCGAACGTCAGTTCTACGGTGTAATTGCCAGGGTATAGTAGCTGGCTAGTATGTAAGCGTACCTCGTGTAGGCTTTGGTGGTGGTTAATGCGGGTAATCGCAATTTCGTGGTCGCCTTTTTTGTCGTGGCGGGTAACAATAGCGCTGGTAACCTTGAGTTTATTTTGGTGGAACGTTAAGCGGTGCGATGGCCGTCCCGCCTTTTGGCCGGTAATGATGACTTTGCCTGTTAGTTGTAAGGTGTCGGGGTTGGGTTCGAGTGTTAACTCATAATGATGCGGTGCAAACCCTTGCACCAATCGGCGGACTCTTTTACTCATTTGATTATTCTACACGCAGTTGACGCCGCGCGTCTACCTTGGTACAATACTTGGTAGTGGTCGGCCGTTTTGGTCGGCTTTTTTCATGCAGATTTACAATTCAAAAGTTAGTACACGGGCTCCACTTCGGGAGGACTCACATTTATCCAGGAGTCTGAGCGGCCCGCATATAAGAAAGGAAACAACATGGAAATGGATTTTAAACAACTGGCTGCCGCCATAAAGGCGCTGGCCGAAGAAAAAAACTTGCCAGAAGACAAAGTGCAAGAGGTCGTCGAGCAAGCACTTGCTGCCGCATACCGCCGCGACTATGGTGACCGCGAGCAAGAGGTTCGCGTAACTATGAACCTCAACACCGGCGATGTCGACGCTTATGTTACCAAAGAAGTGGTTGACGCGGCCGAAAACGCAACCTACGAGATCAGTCTTAAAGACGCGCAAGTCATACAAAAGAACGCCAAAGTCGGCGACCAAATCGAGGTGCACGAGAAAGTCAACGACTTCGGTCGTGTCGCCGCCCAAACCGCCAAGCAGGTTATTTTACAGCGTTTGCGCGAGGCCGAGCGCGAGGTTGTTATGAACGAATTTGAAGACAAAATTGGTACGGTCATTAACGCCATCGTGTCGCGTGTCGAAGGCAATATTGTGCGCATGGACCTCGGCCGTGCCCAAGGGATTATGCCCCGCAGCGAGCAAATCCAGGGCGAGCGTTACTACCCAGGCCAGCGCCTCAAGGTGTTTTTAAAGGATGTTGAGCGCGGTATGCG
>DASRJJ010000071.1:0-7318 GCA_035649555.1 Saccharimonadales bacterium (SeqCode) | reverse complement strand
GCAACTTGCAGTCAAGCATGGGTTTACTCCAATGCTTGTACCACATATGGTGACTACGCGTGTTGCCAGTGGCACAGGCTATTTGCCACGCGGCGAGGAGCGCCAGATTTACAAAATAGAAGGCGAGGACCTTAACTTAATTGCCACGGCCGAAATACCCATCACTGGCTACCACGCCGACGAAATTATCGACGGAAAAGAGCTGCCGCTTTTGTACATTGGCCTTAGTCCTTCATATCGCATGGAAGGCGGGGCATACGGCAAGCATAACAAGGGTTTATATCGTACGCATCAGTTCAATAAGCTCGAAATGTACGTCTTTTGCAAGCCAGAAGACAGCGAGCAATGGCATCAAAAAATGTTAGCAATAGAAGAAGAGTTGTGCCAGTTGCTCGAAATACCTTACCAAGTAGTACGTATTGCGGCTGGTGACCTCGGTGCACCCGCCTACAAAAAGTATGACCTTGAATACTGGAGCCCAGTTGATAAAATTTACCGTGAACTAACTAGTTGTTCAAACGTAACAGATTACCAGGCGCGCCGTTTAAATATTCGCTACCGTACTGCGCAGGGCGATACCCGCTTTGTGCATACCCTAAACGGTACTGCTGCCGCCATGAGCCGCGTACCAATTGCCTTAATAGAAAATCATCAGCAAGCCGATGGTACTGTCCGTCTGCCAAAAGCCATACAAGCATTTTTGGGTTCAGATACGCTCTAAGTAAATAAAAGGAGGGTTTTATGATACAACGACTGGAAATAACAGGCGTTCATTTGGAGGTCGGCGCCGATTTAAAGAAATATGTTTTGCGTAAAATCGGCAAGTTGAGTAACTACATGCCGCGCCAGGCACGCCAAAGCGCTCATGCCGAGGTAAAACTAAAAGAGTCTAAAGCCAAAAACAAATTGTCACACACTTGCGAGGTTATAATGCATCTACCAGGGGATCTATTCATACTTAAGGAGTCGGCTAAGACTATCTTTGAGGCAGTTGATGTCGCGGAGGCTAAGCTCAAAATCCATCTTAAGAAGTACAAAGACCTGCGTACCACGCCTCGCTTACATCAACGGCCTATCTCGTTTAGCTAACTTTTCTTCTGCAGTTATTTATTGGCATCAGCCGGAAAACGATTAAAAAAATCCATAAGCTGCCAAGCTTCGGTGGTGACAAACTCTGTCGGAAATTCTTTAAAATTATACTCAAATTCTAGTTGTGGGTCTGGGGTTATACCGGCGTCAACAATTTTTAAAGGATAAGGGAACCGCTTGATAGATCGCTTTATAGAGTTAATCTCGTATATTAAACCCCAACCATACCACGTTTGGTCAGGCATTGTAATCGCCTGGTTGATTGCTATGCTGCCTATGAAATAAGGGCCTCTAAGGTTAAGTGCAACGTCGTTCTTGTCTGTGATTTCAAACCAGGTCCTCTTGGGCAGTTTTACGGGTGGGTCGGGTGTACGACTGCTTATAAAACGAGGGAGGTGTTCAATAGCAAAATTCGCCGTATAGAGTTCTAGTATTTCTGTCGTCGGTGGGTTGCATCGTTGCCTGAGTTCGACGGCGCTCCAATAAAAGTCTCTTCGTAGGCTGAGGTTAGCGGGATTAAGATTTTCGAGGTTAGGGTGTGGATCCACATGTGTACGCTATCACATCTCGCGTAAATTCGCCTAACGCGGTACAATAAATCGAGATCGACAAAAAGGGAGTTATTGATGTTCATCCACACTTTGGTTAAAAAGATTTTTGGTGACCCACAGGCAAAAACTATCAAGCGTTTACGTAAACGAGTTAAAGAAGTTAACACCCTAGCCGATAAATACCAAAAAATGTCCGACAAGGACTTGAAGGCGCAGACCGATAAACTAAAAGCCCGGCTCAAAAAACATTCACTCGATGCCATTTTGCCCGACGCTTTCGCTCTGGTTCGTGAAGCTGCGACCCGAACGCTTGGCATGCGCCATTTCGACGTACAGTTAATCGGTGGTATGGTGCTGCACGAAGGCAATGTGGCCGAAATGAAGACTGGTGAAGGTAAAACAATGGTGGCAACTCTGCCGATCTTCTTAAACGCGCTAACCGGCAAGGGTGCACACGTTGTAACGGTAAACGAATATTTATCCCAGCGTGACGCTGGCTGGATGGGTCAAATTTATGATTTCCTTGGCCTCAGTGTGGGTGTTATCATTGCCGATCATTCGTATATTTATGATCGCAATTTTTCGAACACTGACCACCAAGATGAACGGTTTCATCACCTCAAACCTTGCAGCCGCCGTGAAGCCTACGAAGCCGACGTCACCTACGGTACAAACAACGAGTTTGGCTTTGACTACTTGCGCGACAACATGGTGCGCGAGGTAAGCCAGCTGCGCCAGCGTGATTTGCACTACGCAATTGTGGACGAAGCCGACAGTATTTTAATTGACGAAGCCCGCACGCCGCTAATTATCTCGGCTCCATCTGTTACCAGCGGCGCGGCGTACGCCCAGTTTGCCAAAGTAACCCGTAACCTCGACAAAGAAAAACACTATGAAGTTGACGAAAAGCGCCGTACGGTTGTCTTAACTGACGACGGCGTAGAGAAGATAGAGAAAATTTTAGGCATCGACAACTTATATGCGACCGAAAATATTCGCACTATTTATCACCTCGAACAAGCCTTGCGTGCCCAGGCCCTGTTTAAACGTGACAAAGACTACGTTATTACCAATGAGGGCGAGGTTGTGATTGTCGATGAATTTACTGGGCGTTTGTTGCCGGGCCGTCGTTACAACGAGGGTTTGCACCAGGCTATCGAAGCCAAAGAAGGGGTAGAAGTCCAGCAAGAAAGCATGACGCTTGCCACTATTTCGTTCCAAAATTACTTTAGGCTGTATGACAAACTGGCCGGTATGACTGGGACGGCTATGACCGAGAGCGAAGAGTTCCATCAAATTTATAAACTCGAAGTGGTGGACATTCCGTCAAACCGTGCCATTAACCGAACCGACCGCCCCGACCGCATTTATAAGAACGAAAAGGGTAAGTTTAAAGCTATCGTTAGCGAAGTAAAAGAACTGTACGACAAGGGCCAGCCGGTGCTCATCGGCACGGTCTCGATTGAAAAAAATGAGTTGCTTAGCAAAATGCTCACCAAGTCTGGTGTGCCGCACGAAGTGTTAAATGCAAAGAACAACGAAAAAGAAGCTGCAATTGTTGCCCGCGCTGGCCAAAAGGGCGGGGTAACCCTAGCTACTAACATCGCCGGCCGCGGTACCGACATTGTGCTTGGCGAAGGTGTCAAGGAGCTAGGTGGGTTATTTGTGCTTGGCAGTGAGCGCCACGAATCGCGCCGTATCGATAACCAGCTACGTGGCCGTTCCGGCCGTCAGGGCGACCCAGGTGCGACCCAGTTTTTTGTTAGTACCGAAGATGACCTCATGCGTATCTTTGGCGGCGAACGCATTGCCAGCTTAATGGACCGCTTAAGGGTCGATGACGAAACGCCAATCGAAAACAGGTTAATCAGCAAAAGCCTAGAGAATGCTCAAAAGAAGGTCGAAGGCTTCCATTTTGACCAGCGGAAACACGTGGTTAAGTACGATGACGTCATGAACCGCCACCGTAAGGCTGTCTACGCAATGCGTAAGGACATTTTACAGAGTGATGACATCAATAAACGTATCGATATTTTTGTAGAACAAGAGGTTAGTGTTTTGGCGACGTCACCAGCACTAACCACAGAGCGGTTCGAACCGATGCTGCGCGAAGTTTTTCCGTTTGACGAAAAAACACTCGACCGTTTATTTGATACGCCATCCGACAAGTTTGGCCAGGCCCTTTTAACTGCGGCCAAAGAAATGTACGCCGCCCGCGAAGCGGCTTTTACGGCCGAGATTATGCGTAAAGTAGAGCGCGACGTGTACCTGCAGCTGCTCGATAATCTTTGGATGCAACACCTAGAAAGCATGGACCACTTGCGCGAAGGGATCCACTGGATGGCTGTTGGCCAGCGCGACCCGTTGGTAGAATACCGGCGTCAAAGCCAGATTTTGTTTGACCAAATGCAGGAAACTTTGCGGCACGATGTGGTGCGGGCGCTCTTCCATGCCGAGCCAGTTGCGGTGAATGACCTCGACACGCCAGCCGAAACTGTGCTAACTCGGGCTGCCCGTGGGTCGGTCGGTAATGTCAATCAAATTCAAGATGCCGACCAAGAATTTCGCGAAGCTGACTTTAAACAAAAGACCGCTGGCCAAGTTAAAAAACAAACGACTAACCGCAAAAAAGCCCGCAAGGCCGAACGTCAGCGTAAATCCAAGGCTCGAAAGCGCAAATAATGAAGCACGCGGTAACAGAGCTAAAGCTTCGCAACGGCGCTAAGGGGCTACTGATTCATATTCCCGACGCCAGTGTGATGAGTTTCGAGTTTAATTTTCGCGCCGGCGACTACCTTGTGTCAGAAAAAAAGTGGGAAACGCCCCATCTTATGGAGCATTTACTGCTTGGCGCCAACGAGCGGTACCCTAAATCGCGTTTGTTCCAGGCCGAGATAGAGAAAAATGGCGCCTACAGCAACGCCAGCACTGGCCCCTATGACATTACGTACGAGAGCGAGTGCGCCGATTTTGAATGGGACCGCATTTTAGAGCTCCTGTTGCTCGCCATTAGTAAGCCTCTTTTTTTGGCTGATGAGTTTGAAGCCGAGGTAGGTAACGTGCGCGAGGAACTCATTGCTCGTAGCAACAACCATTTCCGCCATCTCAGCCTTGCACTGCGGGCTAAGTACGGTTTTGTGGCCAAGACCGACCAAGACCGGCTATTGCTTATGGATAATGTCACAGTCGAAGATGTTCGTGAACATTATCGGCGCACCCACACGACCAAGAATCTCCGTTTTATTATCGCCGGGAATCTAACGCCTAAGCGGCAAGAGCTAGTGCGCGAGGCCTTAGAACAGCTCGAGCTACCAACAGGCATAGAACGCATTGCACTGCCCGACGAAAAGCCATTTAAACAAGAGAAGTCATTGTTTATAACCAACGAAACAGTCAAAAATTTGTATTTTTACATCGACAGCTTTATGATGCGCCGCATGACCGACCCCGAAACCGACGCGCTCAACCTAGTTAACACAATGCTAACCGAAACACTTTACTCAAAAATTTTAGGTACCGCCCGAGAAAGAGGGCTGGTGTATGGCATGAGTAGCGGCTTTGGCCAAACAAAGAAGGCCAGTAACTGGTGGTTTGGGGCACAGGTGTCACAAAAGAACGCCACACCGTTGTTTGACATTATGGTCGACGAGTTAAACAATGTGTTTCGCGGCGAAATTGCCTTAGAGGACATTGAGGCGGCTAAAGCCTATGCCCTTGGCCGGTTCCAACGCGGCGCACAAACCGTGGCCGGGGTAGCGGGCGGCTATTCCTCGCGTTATTTCTTTGACGAGGGAATCGACGATTATTACCAAATGCCAGATCGCATTAACAAAGTAACGAAAGAGGAGATTGTTGCTATTTCGAACGATCTGTTCGACGGCAACATCTGGGGTTTTGGTATTTTGAGCAATTGTGATAAATCGCTGGTTGCCGACCTCCATGCCAAAGTCTCGTCATTATGGGACGCGGCGTAAGGTATGGATGATTTACGACAGACTGCGCTTGATGTACAAGCCGAAATAGAAGTGGCGACCGAGAAATTGGATATCGACAGTCTAGTCCAGCAAAAACTAGCCCTGGATAAGCTCGTGGCCGCGCCCGATTTTTGGCACCATCCAACCAAAGCACAAGAAATCGTTAAACAACAGACCAAATTAGAACGTCGCATTAACCCTTGGCTAGGCCTGCAAAAGGATACCAACGATCTGCTGGAATTACTAGACCTCGCGGATGACACTATGCGCGCCGACATCGCCCACCAGCTAGACGAACTGGTCATGCACTTCGCTAAATTAAAAGAAAAACTCAAATTTGCCGGTCCTTACGATAGCCACGACGCTATTTTGAGCATTTACGCTGGCGCTGGTGGCACCGATGCCCAAGACTGGGCGCAAATGTTACTACGCATGTATGTGCGCTGGGCCGAAGCACACGACTTTGAGGTAAAAACCATCGACGAATCGCCGGGCGAAGAAGCCGGACTCAAAAGCGTAACGCTAGAAATCAATGGTGATTTTATATACGGCCGGTTAAAAGGCGAGCATGGCGTGCACCGTTTGGTGCGCTTAAGCCCATTTAATTCCGCCGCCTCGCGAGAAACTAGCTTTGCCAAGGTTGATGTTTTACCTAAAATTAACCAATCAGACGACCTAATTGTCGATGACAAAGATATACGCATTGATGTATATCGCGCTGGTGGCCATGGGGGGCAATCGGTCAATACCACCGATTCCGCTGTGCGTATTACGCATATTCCAACAGGCATAACCGTGGCCATCCAAAACGAACGTTCACAGTTGCAAAACAAAGAAACGGCCATGACAATCTTGCGCTCCAAGCTTGCCCAGTTAAAACTCGAACAACACAAAGAAAAGATTTCTGAACTCAAAGGTCCAAGCCAGGCAGTAGAATTTGGCAGCCAAATCCGTAACTACGTCCTGCATCCCTACAAACAGGTAAAGGACCTGCGTACCAACTTTGAAACCAGCGATCCCGAAAACGTACTAAATGGAAACCTGGACCAGTTAATACAAGCATATATAGAAAAGAAAGCATTTAGTAATGAGAACAGCTAACCCCGAACTTCTTATTACAACCGGCTTGACCGGATCGGGAAAGACATTTTTTGCAGAACAGTTGGGAACTTCTGTAGGGGCATATTTTCTAGATGTGGACGAGTTGCGTCTTGCCGTAACGGATAACGAGCCGACTTTTGCTTCTCCAGAAAGTGCCGCCGTTTATAGGGTGGCGACCTATTTTGCAGGAAGCCACTTGCTGCAAGGACACAGCATTATTTGTAATGGAAACTACAACCAGGCTGCTCGCCGGGAAAGTATGAGAATTATGGCGGAACAGCATAGTGCGCTTTGTCTCACTATTTGGATAGATGCCCCAGACGAAGTCTTGCGTCATCGTATGCAGACTCGTAATCATATATTTTTGTCCGAGCAAATGAATCTTCAGCCATTGGAATTGCTTGAACATATGCAAGCGACCTTTGAATCTCCACAAGACGAGCAAGGAGTCATTCGTATTGATGGCACTGCGCCATTCCAGGCACAAGTAACGTCCTTTAAAAACCAAAGGCGACGATTGCTTGGCGTCTAAAACTTATATGCCGCTCATGCTACAATAGCTGTACATGATCTTACTGGACAGGGTAACAAAGACGTATGGCA
>DASRJJ010000070.1:0-6170 GCA_035649555.1 Saccharimonadales bacterium (SeqCode) | reverse complement strand
TTTTGAGGGAGAATCTGAACGCACAGCCGCCAATTTTTACGAATCTTTGAGAGCGGAGCTTATCCACCGGGGCGAATTTACTCCAGGTCACCCTTTGATAGTGGCGGTGAGCGAGCTGCATCAGTGGCGCGTAGGGCAGTTTGCCGCCAGTGTTTTGGCGGTTGTGCTCGGTAAGAGTTTATTGCGGCTGGAGCCCAAGATACTAGAATTAACGAGTTGGGGAGGGGAAGCGCTTGCCGAAAAGGAGAAGGCGATGGCGGTGGTGACAGAGATGGCCTTGCGTTATGTGGGGGACTTTGACAGTAACGGGGTGCCGGCAGACGAGTACGCCCTGCGTATAAGCAAGAAGTTCCGCAGCCTTTGGCCCCACCAAGAGACACTGGTGCCCAGCTTCAGGGAAGACAACCCCAACTGGAAGCCTCCAGAGATTCCTATTTTGGAATATGCTTAAGCTTTAAGGTCACCTCGCTGCTCAAATGCTACGTTTTTTCACGCTACAGTATAGCGCTTGACACTGATGCTAATATATTTGGACTAGCTGGTCTGTTTTTTGTTATGCAGATAGTTTTCGAACACTTAGCTTTAAATATTAAGGGAGATTTTGCAAGCGGAAGTTGGCTTATAAGGCATAATATTGTATAATATCAGTCTATGCCTGAACTTGTTTTTCCTAACAGTTTTGTAAGCTATGATCAGTTTGAAAGCGCGATAATTACGCTCCATCAGACCGCAGCCCCAGATTGTACGCCAGGATTTACTGATCTCACCATGCGTCAAGCAAACGCTGATGGATCGTACTATTATTTCCCCCACCCAAATGACAGGGGGAAGGTTTTGGGACATGCCTATTCCCTTGCTTGCGAGGCAGATCAAACACATAAATCTCTCATAATACCGGCTGGGATACTGGCTGCTCACCCTTTTGAAAACGGTAACGGCAGGGCGGCGAGGGCAGCTCATGCAAAACTTGTAGGCAAAACTACTGCACAGATAGAGGAGTTAAGAATTTGCGGTCCCCGTTATATCCAGGGAACCGATGTAGAAGCTCAGGCGGTCGTTGACCTCCGTCCTCCGCTTGAACTTCAGCCCTTGATTGATGCGCATGTGTACGAGTTAGCGCAAGAGACAAAAAAGATTAATCTACACGAGGAACATCACGTTTCATTGCTGGGATTGCAGGCGTTTATAGTATCGCTGAAGCGTATGTCACCGAGTCCTCAGAAAACCCTCAAAGAGGTTGTTCAATGGTCGCAAGTTATTACCTGGCCAGACGATGAGTTCTACCTTTCATTACATGATAAAGAAGGTCTTGAGTTCGCGTTAAGTATACAAAATTCGAGCGACAAAGCATCTGATGACTTTGATTTGGCTGCACATTTAGCCGACCTAAATGAAGATGGCTTGGAGCAAGTTGTTGCGGATCTTTGGAAGT
Source organism: Saccharimonadales bacterium (SeqCode) (assembly GCA_035649555.1). Taxonomy (GTDB): domain Bacteria; phylum Patescibacteriota; class Saccharimonadia; order Saccharimonadales; family UBA4665; genus DASRJJ01. Next base: position 4,738 of record DASRJJ010000070.1, on the reverse strand, counting down.
ACAGATTATTACGTGCTCGAGCAACTATTGACTGCACAAGCCCTACCACGATTCTTGGGCAAAGAGAACTCGTATTGCCCAATCAAGAGAGACGTATGAGCGTGGTAGATCATTTTATCCGGCTAACAAACAATTTGATTAAAGGATCTGAAGTTTTTACACAATAGCCTCATACGTTAACCGGCTTAGCCACCCCAAAAGGTGTTCGAAACAAAGTGCGTCAAGGGCACCATTTTAGAATTACATTTAGAATTACAGATAAGAAAGCGTTCCAGCTTAATCCGCGCCTCATTAATGCAGTTAAGCAGCTGCCTTTTTTGCCACATAAATCGTGACTTTGTCGCCTGCGCAGAAACTGCTATATGTCAGATAAATATCGAGCACCGAGGGAACGCAGACTACGAGCGTGCAAGCACGCGCTGCAAACCAGCTACAGCAGCAGCATGGTCAATACCCTTGCTGACCAGAATACCTTGGTTACGCACTAGATCACGGCCAGCAGTAAGGTCAAGCCGTTTGCCATATACATCCGTTACTGTAGCCCCGCCTTCCTGGGCTATTATTATGCCGGGTACATGATCCCAGATATGTTCATGTTTGTTGGGCTTAAACCGTAGATATACCTGGGCAGCGCCCAACGCTACTGCTCCGTACTTGGCCTGGCTATCCATGTTCAGAGCTTCTTGGTTAAGACCTAGCTCGGCAGCCACATGTCGGTTAAATGTAGTATCATTAAGCTTTATCTCGCGGCGCTGTACTATGCGCGGTACTGGTGGAGTAGCAGGGGCTATGTGCCTAGTCGGATCCTTCAGATCTACCGCCTGCATGCCCAAGCCGCGCTCGGCAATGAACAGTACGCCCTTGTCGCCATCTGGATTAGCAATGTCGTGCGGATAATTGGGGCAACCCAGAACACCTGTTAGTACCTCGCCATTTTCGAATAAGCCGAGTGATACGGCATACTGTTCATCAAGCAAATACCCCTTGGTCCCATCTATGGGGTCTACCGACCAATGTCGGCCAAGCCCGCCCTTGCTGTCACCAACGTCAATCCAATTAAGTACCTCAACAGGTGTAGCTGCGCGAAACCGCCCAACATGCTCTGTAATAGTTTCGAGTGTCGAGCCTTCATACTCATTGTCCAGATATGGGCGCAACATAGTGCTTGTCTCTTCGGCAATGACCTCGTCATCAGGAAAACGATCGCATATGCCAGCATTTATGAGTACTTGGGCCCCAAAGTCGGCCACTGTGACTGGCGTGTTACCGACATCAGCTTTTTGACTTCGGTGAGCTTCGCTCCACTCGGTACGTACGTTTTGACAAAGCTCACTGGCATCTCGTACGACTTCAATGGCAGTTTTGGTTTCTAGTGAATAGTTCATGAGGCTATACTACGGGATTGCGCTCCGGTGCACAAGTAAGGGTGCTATCACGCTAGTGCAGCCATGACTGCTGGTATTTTCAATACTCATTTAGAGTACGGGGGCTTAAGAGCGGTAAATCACACCTTTCTAGCTTTTGGTACATGAACACCAAACTCGGATACAACTGAGGTTCCACCTATAATCCACCTCGCGCACCAAATAAGACATCTTAAAATCAAACAGATCAGAATAGTGTTCGACTGTCTGGTCTGTTTTGTTTTTATGGGGAATGCTTCGAACAGGTACGGTATTATAGGGTTGAGCTATAAAAGGAGTAATATGAAAGTTAAAGTTGCTGAATTACGCGAAAAAGTATTGTCCGGAGTAAACAAACTTGGCTACAGAAATGAAGATGCCAAAATCATTGCCGAAGTGTTACTCTACGCCCAAATGCGCGGCAACAACCAGGGCATTACCAAGATCGCTACTGGGGGTGTTCCAAAAGCTGCTGACGTCGAGGAGTACAAAATTGCCAAGCAAAATAAGTGCGGTGCGCTACTCTCTGGCGGCCATGCGATGGTCGCCACTGATAAGGCTGTAAAGCTTTCTACTGAACTTGCCGCAGAACACGGCGTAGGTATCGTAGGCTCCAACCACACATTTACATCTTCTGGTGCTATCGGCTATTTTGCCCGGCAAATTGCTGACCTTGGTTACATCGGTTTCATATGTGTCGGCACACCTCCGTTTGTAGCGCCTTTCGGTTCGGCCGAGCCAAAACTAGGAACCAACCCACTAAGCTACGCATTTCCGACAAGCGGCGGTTCAGTTGTTTTTGATACCGCCACCGCTGCGATGGCCTACTTTGGCGTCGTTGAAGCAAAACTAAAGGGCGAAGCCTTGCCGGAGGGCGTTGGTTTTGACGGCGAGGGTAATCCTACCACCGATGCAGCCAAGGCGCTTGATGGCTCTGTATCAACATTTGCCAAACACAAAGGCTTTGGTTTGTCGGTACTAGTGCAGCTCCTGGGCGGCCCATTCGTAGACGCCTCGTTTATGGGGCAAAACAAGGAGAAAGGTTCAGGCACACTCGTCATGGCCATCGATCCGGGGTTGCTTACTAGTAAAGACGAATTTATGCAAGGAGCTGACGAGCTGGCCAAACAACTGAAGTCCGCTAAGCCACTTTCTGGCGACGGCGTATTGCTGCCCGGTGAGCGCGGCGACAATCTTGCTAAGCAAGCCGAGAAAAGTGGTGAGATTGAGATTGCTGATGCGATTTGGAACGAGCTTAATGCATTCGTAGAGGGCTAGGTACCTTATGCGGCAGCTCCCCCAGTTACTATTGAGTGCTCTTGGGGTTGATTCGAAGCCCGAAATAGTCGTTTTGCCGGGCAACGAAAACTATCTTGTTAAAACGAGCGAGCAAGATTTTGTTGTTAAGAAACTTCAAGGCCACACCGCAATCAACACTGAGTTAGAGGGGGTGTATCGCCACTATCTAGCCGACGCAAAACTGCCCGTCGCCCCTTACATAGCCTTAACTGGTAACTCATATGTATTAACTGATGGCAAAGATAGGTATGTGGCAACATCCTATACTCGTGGCAAGATGGCCACCCCAAACAAACAAATGACTACCGCAACTGCAACCCTACTTGCAAAAATCCATTCGCTTGACTTTAGCACTATGCCAAAGAGGGCCTGCTTCAAGAAGTATTACTAAAGCTAGCGCCGGACGAGATGCGCAAAATCAGGCAACGTATTCAGCGCATTGTTGAATACAACCCGCATGCACGAAGCGTACTAGAGAATGAAGGCTACTTTATTGATTATGAACAAGGACGCACGCAAAATGATTAACAGCGTCTAAAATAGACGGTGAGGCCCCCTATAGCTGCGTTTACTCATTGCTCGGCGACGATAGTGACGATTTCGTCGGTATCCGGAAAGTGGTTCTGCGTGCGGCGTGCCACAACCTTGCCGTTGACCTCAACAGTGAATATGCCGCCTTTGCCCGGTACTAATTCGACGTCAACATCCAAATGAGCCTTTAAGGCCTCGGCCGCCAGGTTGGCCCGCTTAATGTATCCGCAAGGCACGCAATATGTAATAGTTACTTGTTTCATGCTTCTCCTTATCGTAAGTCTTAAACATCAGCCCAGACCGATCTAAACATGACCCGCCGCCCCGATACCAGCAACCCCATCATCAACCGTTAATGATAACCCCCACCAGGCCAAACAATAACGCAACTACCAGTGCTCCTGTCGCAACAATACATGTAGTCACGCCTTCGCGCTTTTTGCGCCAGGCGTTGAACTTTGTGAAGGGAAGATGGGTAATGCCAATAAACCAAATCATTTGCACGGCAGTAATGATAAAGAAGTTAATGTAGGTACTATCTTTAGAGAATCTTCCACCTATACCAATATCTTGCCGGTCAGGATACTCAAAATAATTAACCGGGGCCGAGCTGCCTCTAACATCTGTATATGTGGTCATTACTGGTTGCGGCCAGCCATAGTTTTGCGCAGTGGCCGTACAAGGAAAACCTTGAGCTGGTAAATCATGCGACCAAACCAATTGCGTACCGCGTCCGCAGTTTAGCGATATGTAAGAGCTGGGTTTTCCATTTGGGGTCGCATTAAAGCTTTCGGCAACAATTACAGAACCTACAACAGCGCCAGCAAGTAGCAGGCAATTTAAATACATAAGGAACTTGCGCTCTTTTAAAATAATTAAGCCAGTAACTCCCCCCAAGAACAATAATGCGCCGAACGCAGCTTGGGATTGCAGCACCCAGCCGAAATACTGGTTGGCATATTGGACATAAGATAAGTCTGGGTGAGCGTCTAAAGCGACTTCTGCTGAGTATCGCCACCACGAAAAAAACACAAATGCCAATACCAAAACGATACCAATTATGGTAATGAATCTGGGACTAGCATTATGGGCATTCTTTTGTGCCATTTATGCAAATAATAGCATGAGGATTAAGCTTAGGCCAACCAGAATTTTTTCAATTTTGATTGCTATTCCTTGAGCAAATCATCAGGCAGTCTTGTGAGAATAGTAAAGCCAAAGTCCCAAGGCGGCCTAGGGACTGAAGTAAGGACATGATGATTTTGTTGAATTCGACTCGATGATTAATATTCGTCCACGTCAAAGCATGAAAACCGCAGACTACACTATAGATCATAAGCGGTCTGAGTATATTTGAACAAATGGGAAATATTTACAGTGAGGTCGGCCGATCTCTAAGCGCAAAACGCCAAAACAGGTCCCAGGATTGCGAGTACGCGGTGGTAAGAGCGTTAGGCTTATTTGATGCCACAGTTGATTCGCTCATTCAACGTAAATCCATAAGA
>DASRJJ010000069.1:0-4846 GCA_035649555.1 Saccharimonadales bacterium (SeqCode) | reverse complement strand
AACTCAAATTTGTACAGCAGCGGTCAAGGGGTAATTACAATTGGAATGTCCAAAAACCAGGCTGGGATAATTCCGACGATCCCCAAACGAACTATACCGGGTATATGACAGAAGGGTTCTTGCAGCGCAACGCCTCGAGTTCCCCTGCAAACTATGATGGTCTTAGAACCGTAAATAGCAACAGTCTAACTGTCCACTTAGATAGTGGCGCAACTGCCTCTTTATATTCCTACACGCCTACAACAGGTGCCAACCAAAGTTTTGTGTCGATTTTTGAAAATTGGTTTGGGCCAACTTCGGGCAATGCCATTGGGCAGTACGCCTACCGCTTATACAATTCTGGACGACGTGACCACAATTTTACCGCTATCGAGAACCAACGCGCCGGCATAAAAGGTCTTGGTTTTAGGGACGATGGCATCGGATTTAAGGTTGGCAAAACACAAGGGGAAGGTATGATTCCTATCTACCGCATGTACAATGGAAAACTAACCGACTACTGGATGGTCCCAGATGGTATGAACCGTTATTGGGCAATCGTACATGGTGGTTACAAGGACGAAGGTGTGGCCTTTTATGCATATCCCGCAAACGCCGGAACATCAGGCCCTATCTGCCCTGAGGGTCAAGCAGTGTTCCAGATGTGGCACGGTGGTGTAGGCGACCACTACTATACAACAAGTGATTTGGCCCGCTACTGGTCCCTAATTTATGGTGGCTACATTGACGATCGCAGTGCGCAGTACAATAGCGACTGGCAAGGGTCTGCAGCGTTTTGCGTGCCGTATTAATGAATCTCTAATTCGGACTTTTCCTAAGATGGTTCCAAATCATTTCCATTTGCTGGTCCCAAGTGTAGGCTAATTCTTTACTGGCTTCTTGTACCAGCCTTTCCCGCAGTTGTGTGTCTTCAATAAGCAGGCCGATTTTTTCGGCCATTGCGGCCGGGGACGGTTCTGCCAACAAACAATTAACCCCATCTTTGTGCAGCCAACCGTGATCTTCGTTATTGTTCATAACCGTTGCCATGCCGGAAGCGGTGTATTCTAACATTTGATATGTGGTGTGTTTGTTCATCATGTAGGCAAAACCAATATGACACGTACGATACAATGCAGCAACTTCATCTAGCGATCTGATGAGATTGAGGTTAGTGATACGACCTTTTAAACCGTACGCGGCTTCGTCCCACACGGCGCCTGCGGTAATAACCTCAATCTTGTCGCCATAGTTTTCCAACAAATGCTTAATTGTAAGAATGCCTAGATTGAACGAATTCCTGGGATTCGACGGGCGGGCATAAAAGAAAATGCGCACCTTTTTGTTAGAACGATTTGGGTCCGCATAGTACAGTTCGCGGTTAACAGTAGGGATAAAACTAATTCCTTCCAAACCGTGGCGTTGGTTAACCGCCGCCAATAACCCAGGCGTGTTAACTACGCCGTAAAATCCGAAGCGATAGGTCGATTCCGCCAGGGCAGAGGTTGACCCCGCCACATAAAACAAAGGTTCGTAATCTTGAATAAAGTAATACTTGCGCTTGGTCTTGTTATAACGCAATAGCAAGTAGGCCGAAACCCAGATTGTACAGAACGCAATGTCACTGGCGGGCAATGCCGCAATGCCAGCCTTTTTGTCTTCGCCAAATACGACAATTTCGTAATTAGTTATACGCGGAAATGACGCCAGCATGTCGCGCTCTAATTTAGCCGTATCCATGGCCGGATTATCATAAATAACGATGCGATTTTTAACGCCCTCTACACTTAGTTTTTCGATGGTTCTAAAAATGGTCTGGATTCCATTAAACCCAAAATGCTCGTAGTAGGGCACGAACCATGTGGCGGAGCGGATCTTCTCCGGCTTTGGGTCGCTGCTGGCTTTCTTACTGGCCGCAATATCACCGGCGGTTATCTGGAAAATATCGTTGGCTACAAAATCAAACTCTTCGCGCAAATTTTTTTCTTCTAATGTTTCTTGCTGACGACGCAGCTGGCGGCGGACTTTTAGCAACTGCTTGGCTGTGTAGCTCCGGCCCTTGCGCGCCAGACCTTTGAGCCCAGTATTTTTATATACAATTACGGCTTTTTTAAACAACTTAGACATAGGTTTCCCTTAAAGCTATGTCTTCTATATCTAAGTTTAGGTTGGGGTTGAAATATGGGTCCTGCCATTGCATGTAGGGGCCATAATATTTCATAGAGGTTTCAAAATCAATTGCTGGCGCGTTTTGATATGAGCCGACCGATACATTCTCGTAATGATACATTTGTACATGCGGCCAAAACACATTTAGGTAGCCTTTTTCGTGCAGCCGAATACCAAAAGCTACGTCCTGACCGGCCATTACAAATGTTTCGTCCAGGCCATGTACTTCGTCGTACTTTTTAGCGTCAATTACTAAACAGGCTGCGGTTACCGCTAAATAATTGCGCGCCCAGTATGGACGGCCAAAGGGGGTCAAGGCATCTTCGCGGCGCAGCCGGAAAGGGTGCCCGGCGGCGCCTTTCATGCCCACCGTAATACCAGCATGCTGAATTTTATTATTTGGGTAAAACAGCAATGGCCCCACCGCTCCTGCCCAAGGCTGGGCAGCTACCCCTATCAATTCGTCAAGCCAATCCTCCGAGATTACTTCGGTATCATTATTAAGCAACACGATAAAATCACCTTTGGCCTTTTTTCGCCCAAAATTATTAATTTTGGAATAGTTAAATGGCTTGTTGTAGTAGTAGATTTTAATCTTTTCATTCTTGAGCGTTTTAAGGTAAGCAAACGTTCGATCTTCGACACTATTGTTGGAGATTAGGATGATTTCATAGTTTTTGTATGTCGTTTTCTCGAGAATACTTTCGATACACGTTTGTGTCAGCTTTATTTTATCTTTAAACGGGATGATGATTGACGCCTTGGCACCCTCTGGGACTTCATATCGCAAGCGATAGTTAGTAGGAAGATTTTCTCGTCCTAAAACCTCGGCCTTAACTTTTTTACGAGCAACATGGTCCATAAGTGCGCGTTGCCCGGCATCATCGGCATAATTTTTATTCTCAATCGGCCCCGCAGTCGAACCGTCGGCAATTCGCCAATGGTATAGAATTTTTGGAATGTGTACGATGCGGTTTGTGTGGTCTGTAACACGTAAAAATAAATCGTAGTCCTGTGAACCGTCAAATCCTTCGCGCAGCATCCCAATCTTTTCTAACAAAGTACGCCGGATCACCGCAAAATGTGTTATGTAGTTTACGCTTTCCAATAAAGTAGGTGACCAGTCTGGTTTAAAAAATGGTAACGAACGTTCCTTGCCGTCGTCGGAAATTTTGTCTTCGTCGCTATAAAAAAAGTCGGTTTTAGGTTTATGGTTGAGTGCGTCCACAATTTCTAGCAAGGCGTGTGGCGACAATATATCGTCATGGTCAAGCAGCCCAACAAATTCACCTTTGGCTAGCTTGACACCGGCATTGGTGTTGCCGACTATACCGTAATTTTGCTTAAGCCGTTTATAGGTAATTCGTTTATCGCCTTTACAGGAAGCGGCAATCGCTTTCGCCCGCCGTTCATCTGTCGAGCCATCGGCAACACAAAGCTGCCAGTTGGGATAGAGCTGGGAGTGCAAGGAAGCCAACAAAGGCTTTACATACTTTAGCGGAGTATTATACGCCGGTACAACAATCGAAATAAGTGGCTGATGCTTGTAAGTTCGGGGTTCGATCCAGACATGGGGCTCACATTGTTGGACCCATTGCGAATAACTAATAACTTTAGCCGGGGCACCGGGCAACAATTGCCGGATTCTTTTTATTCTACCGTATAGCTTGCCGGCAAGTTTACGCCGTCTGGTATTTTTGGGAAGTACCTTTTCGGCAATTTTACGCAAGTGCTGTTTCCCTTTTTGCATATATCTACCTACCCGATATTCGATTAATGGATTATCTTTCTCTTAATAGAAGCGACTGTGGTGCCAAACTTATAACTTTTAGAATTTTTGATAGACTCCAGTTCCTCATTGGCAGTTTTCAATGCGGTAGTGAGCTCTTCTACCTGTTGATTCTTGGACTTTTGCAACTCTTTAATTTGTGTTTCAAGGTCACTTATTTTTGTCGTAAATGCCGTATGCTCCATCATTAAGGTCCTGTCGCTGTAGTGACCGCCCAAAGCGCCTAACGGTTCGATAGTTTCGGTAATTTCCCGATTACTACAGAGCAAATAAAAATAAAGATATTGATCGCGGTGTAGCGGGGAAAGATTGAGGGTAGGCATGGCCACCTCTCCCTCTTTGGCTAGAATAGTATCAGATCCTATGGCCACATACTTCCAGGTTGCCTGAAAATATGGATTTACGAACGAAAAGCTTTTTTTGATAAGCGCGAGGAGTTCATCGTAAGTAAATTCGTGAATATGAAAATGGTTGCCCTCCGCAAATTCTAGGTCATTTGGTGTCGAGATAATGGCGAGCCCGTCTTTTTTAAGGACACGCTTTATTTCACTCATAAACTTTCGGTAATCTTTTATGTGTTCTATTGTTTCAAATGTCGTTACCACATCCACGGAGTGGTTGGGTAGTGGGATCTGTACAGCGTCGCCCACAAGATATTCAATGTTAGGACCATCGAAGTGCGATTTTGCATACAGAACAGCCTCTTTACTGACATCTACGCCATACACTTTGGTAGCATGCTTGGCTAAAATTTTTGCGCCGTACCCCGAACCGCAAGCAATATCCAAAACGGTTTTTCCTTCCACTAACTTTTGTGCGGGAAGATAACGAGTAAGATGCTCGGCGTAAATAAGCCCACCTTTGTGAAATTCTGGCACCATTCGCTCGCCAGTATCTTTAAGGGCTGTC
>DASRJJ010000068.1:0-14733 GCA_035649555.1 Saccharimonadales bacterium (SeqCode) | reverse complement strand
AAGCAGCCACACAAGCGGGCTTTCCTGCAACAGGGCAAGGGTTTTGTACAGGGGGCATGTCGTAGTGACAGCCTAAGGCGCCGCTAACTAAGCTTTGTTCTTTTTGCATGGTGGCCAAAATGACCTGCGGGTTTAAGTCGTACACCTTGGCGGCATTGTTGATTACTGTTCCAGCCGACACGTTGGACCCGTATAAAAATCCCTGTGAGGGATTATAGCCTACCACATTAGGCGTACTAAAACCGTTGTTGGTACTAATACAGCTGGAGGGGAACGAGTTTAAAAAGGCATCAATTTGGCCGGCATCCATAGAATTAGTGTTGTCAAATACGCTGTCGTCCATAATATTGTTCTGGTTGAACGCCGCATGAGTCTGGGCTGGAATCATTAATGCCACTAGTATAAACCCTACTATTAAAAGGGATAGCCTTACAATCCACTGCTTCATGGTTGGACCTCAAGATTTTGTAGGTCGTTTGCGCTTTTTGTTTGGCCGTTTAATGATGACGTGGCAGTGACTTTCCAGCTACCAGCTTCAAAGCCAGCCGTTTTAACATCCCATGTCCAGATAACCGTGCCCTTGCTGTCGGTTTTTTTGGCTTCCAATGTTTTGGTAATGCTGCCTTTTGTGAACGTTATGGTGCAGGTTGCGCCAGCGGTGGTTGTGCAAATAGATTCCATGGTGCTGGCCGTGGCTAGACTGGGTCGGTGGTTGCTTACAAAGCTGCCCGAAGGCGCCACAAGTTCGGCGTTATTGGTTGGGGTGGTGGGTGTTTTGTCGTCATCGGGGGTCTCTGAAGGAGGGGGCGTGTCGGGTGTCTTGTCACTGGGAGTGGACGGCGGGGACTCAGAGGTAACTTCCTCATCGGTATCGGCACTCGTATTTACGGTTGACGGGATAGTTGACGAAGCTAATTTTGATTTAAGAAAAATACTGGTGGTATGGGTTAGCTCAAGAATTGCCAAAACAATGACCCCGGCTCCTAGCGCCAACAAAACAATAAACAGGGGTTTCGGGAAAATATTTTTTACTTTTTTCTGATTCTTATATTTATAGGGCATATGTTTATTTTATAATATCTTGCAACACTTTACTTTAGCACAAACATAAACGCGTAGCCAGTTTCGAAGAATTAATGTGTTTAGTAATAATTTTATTGATAAGGGAAATTAATTACGTTATAGTGCGTAGATATGTCCAGTTTTAAACCCGAAACCGCCCGCATTACCGAAATATATGACCTTGTAAGTTTAGGTAGTTCTGCCGCCGTGCTGCCCGATCCGGTACAGCATCCACGGGAGCAAATAGCCTTTGTTTACGGACGAAAGTCTGCCCACTTGCGTGCCGCTGTAGGCGAGGTTGCCCAAGTGTGTAGTGGTGTTATTTTGTGTGGCAAGCTTGGCAAAGACTCTGGTGACCTTCCGTTCAGTCGTGGTGTGCTAAGTATACCGAAGTATGAGGAAGCTTATCTTTACTACGGCAACGATGATTTATTTAGTGCGGACGGGTATGTTATTAAGAGTGGGGATGTCGACCCGAAAAGTCGGGGGAGACAAAACGGCTACCCATGGACCGGCCTAGACGGTGCACAAAGTGGTGTAAGGATTATTGGTGAAGGGCTTAAGGACAAAGACAACAAAATAAAATCCGACAAAGCAAGTAATATAGACCTAGTAACAGTACAACACCCCGTCCAAACCATGCGTTTAGGGGGTGCTTTTATCCAGCAGGCACAACTTGCCGGCCTTGCGTTTAACAGTGTAAGCCACTATGTAAGCAAGTATCCTTTTAATCCAGAAAACCCCTTTGACCAGTTTGAAGCAGCTAACGAACTTACCTTGATTGACACATTTTCGAAGGGCAGAAATCCGATGCTTAATCGTCCAGATTTACCAGAAGAACTTGTAGAATATGCCCATGCCGTAAAGGGCCACCTATTGGCAGAATTTAAGGCTGAGGGTATTCGCAACCCGTCCACGGCTGATGACACCGTAAGGGGCTGTAGCCCCATTAAAATGATGCTGCTTACCCCGAGGGACGCTGCTGAAGCGTCGAAAAATCGTTCCGGGCTTCGGCACAAACTGCACAGTTACCAGATGATAGGCAGGCGTGGCCTTAGTTTGGCAGAATCCTTTGCCCGCCAACAACGGACACGTTTACCGCTTTAGTCTTTACCCGGCTGGGCAACAACTAACATGTCTTCGCCGCCTAGTTTGTACCAGTGGCGCATGGTAGTAGAGTTGGCTTTAACCAAGGCTTTTTTTGCTGCACCAAGTTGTGTTTTACCATTTTTGGCGCCCGCCATGTTGGCCAATGTGGACAAAAATAACAGTGAATCGCCACCGAAAAAATCGATTTTTTTAATAGTATAGCCGGCGTCGTCGAACAAACGCGAAACGGACGGTTTATTAAAATGATTAATATGTACCGGCACCTGCCAGTAGCCCCAGAATTTACCAAATAATTTGGCCGAGCGCGCGTGCGAGTTAGGAACCACCACAATGAGTTTGCCGTTTTTAGCGAGATGTTTTTTGAGGAGCGCAAGCCCTGCACGCGGGTCGGCTATGTGCTCGAGCACGTGACTCATAAAAATAATGTCGTATGTTTCTTTAGAATTCGCCAAAAAATCCTCCATAAAACCTTGGGTCACGTTTAGCCCGCGGGATTTGCAGTATTCTACTGCATCGGCATCTAGTTCGACACCGGCAACGGTAAACCCTCGGTCTTTGAGCGCGCTCAACAGGTAGCCATGCATACAACCAACCTCGAGCACCTTGGCAGTTTTTTTAGTCGTTTGTTGGGCTACAACCTTTGCATACTCAGTACCCCGATACGCCTTCTCTTTTTGGATAAGTAGGTGGGCATCGTACCCGTACAAATTTTGATATATGTGGTTTAATTCTTTTTTAGTAGGGGCCGGCGCTGTAAAAATATGCTGGCAGTCTTGGCAGGCATCTAAACTGTATGGCTTAGTGGTATAGACACTGGTAACGTTTTGATACAGATGACGAGTATCGCCACCTCCACAGACTGGACAAACCATATCCCCTCGCTTCTTATTGTGATTGTAGCAAGAGTTCTTTATAAATGGCAACGTGTACTACCGGCCAAGAGTTTGCCTAGGGGCTAATGCGCAGCTATACTCAATAACATGTTAAAAGCGCTTTTGGACCGCGGGCGTGTCGTTGCCGAACGCACCCAACGATTTGCCAAGAATTATCCAAAGCAAACAATTTTTATAGCGGTCTGGGTGGTAATAACAATGCTGCCCATTGTTTTTTTAATGCAGTTACTCGTGCGATACAGCGTGAACATACCATTCTGGGACCAGTGGATGTATGTCAATTTGGTAGATAAATGGAACCATGGCACCCTCGGCTTTTATGATTTATGGGTACAACACAACGAGCACCGTATTTTAGTGCCCAAGTTCGTGCAGTTAGTGATGAGTTCGATAACTGGATGGAATATTCGGTTTGAAGTAGTGATGAATTTTGCCTTTGCGCTTACAACTTTTGGGCTAATGGTAGCCCTACTGCGCCGTACATTTAGTAGGGCGACACCCATTTTACTTATTGTACCGGTTGTTGCGTTGTTGCTTTTTTCACCTATGCAGTATATTAATTGGATTTGGGGGTTCCAGCTGGCGTGGTTTTTAAGTGTAACAGCGGTGGTCGCTTGCGTTTGGGGGCTAGCAAAACATACCTATAAAACAATTGACCGTTTTTTTATTTTTGCTTTAGTAGTGGGGATAGTAGCTACTTATTCTATGGGCAACGGTATGCTCATTTGGGCTGTGGGTGCAGGCATGCTGGTATTGAAGGCTGCCACTAAGCGACATTATGTGTGGTGGATGGTTACGGCGGCATTGGCAATTGCTGGCTACATGTTTAAGCTGCAGCGGGCCGATCAAGAATCGCCAACTTTCGTGCTCTTACATCGTACCAGCGACTTTGTTGATTACATTTTTCAATATCTTGGGCACAATCTGGCAGTTACTCCACAGGTAGCCAAAAACGCTGGAATTATTTTACTCGTCTTGATGATGGTGAGTGTAATCTTATTGTGGCGCAAAAGACGGTTGGCAATTGCCTCGCCCTGGTTGGCTATTGCGGGCTACGGTTTTTTGACCGCGGTTCTTGCGGCCGTTTCACGTATGCCTAATTTTGGCGTTAGCCATAGTATGGTATTCAGCTACACCACCATGTCGGTGTTGTTTGTAATTGGCGCACTAGTAACGGTTTGCTATGCGGCTTTTACGTATATCTATGAGGCGTCAAGCCAGCGACTCAAGCAATATTTGGTTGTAGCCTTTGGCTTGGGAATTTTAATGTGGCCGGCGGCTAACGGAATTTGGCAAAACTACACGCAAGGGACGAGAAATCTAAAAGAGCTTAGCAACCACCTTTCTACAGTACGACATTGCGTATTTACTGCAACGTCAGCAGATGATGACTGCTTGCTAAAAGCATACCCAGACAAAGAGTACGCCTGGCAACGGATTGAAACGTTGCGTAAACTCCATTGGGATAGCCTGGGCAGGTAGCTTTAAATGGGCTATTTATATGATTGACATGTAGGGTTTCCACTAATAGCCTTGTATTAAGCCCAAGGCCTGTAAAACCGGAGCAGGCAAGGCGGTGACGGCCGGAATATCTCCGGACATGCCCCACTGGTAAACCGACACATCTGGTGTATTGATATACCAGTTGCCCTCACCAGGGCGAAAAACAGTTATGTCGGTTTTTTCGTCGCCATTAAAGTCACCGATAATTGGGATATCGCCAGAAAGGCCCCATTGTTGTTGATGAGTGTAAACACCTGGGCCATGGATATACCATACGCTGTTGCTGGGGCGGAAAACGCCGAGATCTGTTTTGCCGTCTTTGTTGTAATCACCTGGAACCGGAATATCACCAGAAAGGCCCCACGGATATACAGCGTACATGTTCGGGCCGGTAATGTGCCACTCGCCAGTACTAGGGCGAAACACAGCTAAGTCTGATTTTTTGTCGCCATTAAAATCGCCAGCTAAAGGAATATCTCCTGGGGAGCCCCATTGTTTTTCGTCGGTGTATATACCAGGGCCTTGCATGTACCACTTGCCGTTACTTGGTCGGTATACAGCCAAATCAGTTTTATGGTCACCGTTGTAATCGCCAGGTACGGGAATGTCGCCCTGCAACCCCCATTGGTACGCCCCTATGCCCTGGATATGCCACATCCCGTCGCTGGGACGAAAAACAGCACGGTCGGTTACATTGTTACCGTCATAATCGCCGGCAACCGGAATATCTCCATTCCACCCAAACCCAGTTACGTGGTCATATACGCCAGGGCTCCATGTATACCATGTGCCACTATTGGGACGAAAAACTACTAAATCTGATTTCTTGTCGCCATTGAAATCGGCAGGGGCCGTTGCCGGGGTGTTATTAGACGCGCAGGTTTGCTGTACCCCAGTAGCGCTAGTTTTCCCAATTCGGCTGATTGGTACGCCCTGTGCAACATCGGAGCCCACGGCACGGTCATAGTAACAGGCATAATTTCCAGTATCACTGGTTGCTTCGAAATGAGTATGCACACCACTATCATTAGTGACTTCCCAACAATCCTCAACATAGTCCCATTTTTTTGTTTTGCCCAAGGTCATACCATTGGTAAATGGGCCTTGGGTAACCATTTCATCCAAGTGAGTGAAGTTGATTTGCTTGGCCGCTTGCAGTGCTACCCCATTTACCAGTCTGCGGCATCAAAATATTGGCGTAGCTTGTTGTGGCGGCTTGTGCCGGCCTTTCAAATCCTGGACCTGCCGTCAAGGAAAGGGCTGCCGCACCGATGGTCGTGGCAATAGTCCACTTATTTCTAAGTTTGTCGAATATATTAAAGCGGGTAGCTTCCGTAGGGAATATTCGCCCACCTGGCGGAGTCGGTCCTACATCTATTACCTGCGTTCCTTCTTGGAGTGCTTGTTGTAGGTGATTGGGGTTGTGCATGGGATGCCCTTTCTTTTTGGTTGCCTAGATTTTTGCATAGGTTACCTCGAGCTACAAGGGTTTTGTTCTGAAGAAGTTGCTCACAGCAAGCGCTTATAAGATTTAAAACAATATGAATTTGCGAGAAGAAAATTCGGGCATTCAAATCTAAGTTGTTTATGGGGTGGAGCCGAGTGTTATAATTCTTTTATGTCCATATTACGACCTTCAATTGTCAAAGTAAAAAGTATATATAATTATTTAATCGAGCCAGCGACTGAGTTGCCGCCGACCATTGATATGGCGGTGGTTTTTGGGCGCAAATCGCGCCATTTAGCACATGCCGCAATTGCTACCGCCCGGCGCGCCGAACGATTGTTTGTGACTGGCGAAACAGGCAAAGATTCTGGTGATAACCCGAGGTTTGGCATATCAGAGAGTGCCTATCTTTTGTCGGCAATTAGTTTTGCGGGCGTCGGCTTGTCCCGGGTGAGCGTAGACCCATACCATCCAAAGAATGGGGTGGATAATGCCCGTAACACAATGCGGATGGTTCGCGAAATCGAGGGTGTGACAGCAATCGGTACGCTCGTGGGGGTTATGCACTCCACCCAAACCCGCCGGTTGGGTTTGACGCTGGCGACAGAAGCCGAACGGGGCGGAATTATCGTAGACACATTGAGTTTATGTGCTAGCCCCTACCCCTTTGACCCTTATAATCGGTTCGACCAAAACGAAGCTGCTTTTGAAATTGTGCGTATGGATGAGCTGGCGAGGGAAGGTGTTTTTGCCCGGCCCGAAGGTCTAGACAAGCATTTGCCCTACGCCACCGACCTACTAAAATATCATCAAGAAAGGTTTAAGGCAGAAAACCCGCCCATTCTAAACCCCTCCACTGCCGATAACACATTGCGAACCGTTCACCCAGACGAACTCCAGGCAATGTACCTGCAAAATAAATAGTAACTTATTGCTTATGATTGACCATTTGTCAATTGATATCTATAGTTAATTTGTATATAAGACGAAAGAAATATTATGAGTTTTGAAGTACCAGACCAGCAAACGTTTAACCAAAAACAAAACGGTATTTACGACAATTTTATGAACGCCCAAGCAGGGATTGCGGTTAATGGTGTAGAAGTAGATGCCGGCGGAACGGCCTTGCAAAGCGGTTTTTTGGTAGCTTTTCGTCCACCAGAAAACGTTGCAAGGAAGATTGCTGACTTTTCGCGCACACTTTCAGAGGCTGTTCCGTCGGTACTGTATGGAAAAGACGATTCTGGTTTAGATAATGCCCACGTCACCCTCTCCGACTTAGATGTTCAGCCAAATCGAGTGCTCTCATACGAAGACCCGAGAACTAATTATGTGTTGCGCGAGCTAGGTTCGGCGGTAGTACTGGGGCTACGCAATGTCGGTGGGTCGGAAGCGCTTTCCGAAACGCGCATCCGCATGGACGGCGCTTTCCATAACGGCAAAGTGGCTATCATCCCCGGCCAGGCAAATCTGGCATTGTATGAGGTCCGCAAGCAGGTTTTGGTGGCTGGCAATAGGCTCGGTGTTCAAGAATTTGGCGAAAAAGGTTTTAACGGCGCCTGGGGCTTACACAGCACCATTAGCCGTGCGCTAGAAGCGTATGGGCCTGAGTCAGAGCAAGTACAACAGCTATTGGCCGCCATGGGTGGCGCGCCGACGTTTGGTGAAGTTACGCCGGATTCCATTGACGTAGGGTATTTTAATACCGATCCGATAAACGGGTTTGTGTTTACTCCTTGGGAACGCTTTAAACCCCCTAAAAATGCCGCAACCAATATTTCGATGCATTTTAAAACAAAAGCCGCTCAGCTACCCGAATTATTGCCGTACGATGACCTTGACCCCCAACGCATCGAGGCGCTACAACAAGCAGCAACTGTCGCGGCCTTAAGAGGCAGTGTTAGAGTTCTCGAGGGGCAGTTAGCAAAAGATCAAGGGGTAGTCGCAAAAGGCGAAGGGCTTGTCTCTGAATCTGACTATACGAGCGAAGATGAAATCCGTATGGTACTGCGTGAAGCAGGCGGCGACATACAGATTCTTGGTGAAGAGCGGGGACTGAGCGATGGGGCGACCGAAGCGAGTGATAGCCCCTTAGAAGGTCTCGGCCACAGAATTATCTGGATTGTTGACCCCAAGGATGGAACCCGGCCAGACATAAATGGCGTAGGCACCTCGACGGTCATTGTCGCCGCCTGGGATAAAGTGACTAAGCGGTTTATCGCCACGACAATTGTGCACCCACAAAGTGGCAGAGTTGTCGAGGCATCAAACGGCAAGACATTCCTTTCCAGGCATAAGTATGAAACTGGCGTAAGGAGCGAGCCACAGCCAACGACTGTCTGGCAACCCGGCGAGGCCGATACTAGTTCGCCCACTATTTTCATCGAGAATTTCCAAGCGTTTCAGAAGGTCGACGGGCAAACTGGCGTACGCCGCGACGTTATGACGCTGGATGACATACTGGGCTTACAACGAGAATTAAATGTAGACTTTGCGCCATTAAACCCTGGGTCAAATGGTTTGCACTATGCCCTTCTAGCTACTGGTTACGAACGAGTGGCTGGTATGATCACTACCTCGATTAGCAACCCAGGGGACATAGCTGGTCTTTTGGCTGTCCAGAACAGTGGCGGTACCGTTCAGGCATTCCGGGTTAACGAAAAACGCGAACTAGAAGAAGTCGAAAACCCGCACGATGTGCTCGATAATCCAGACAGTCCATCAGTAAACGCCAAGTACGATATAGTAGTAGCCGCTGTGAACGACGAGGTAGCGGAGCGACTAGTCCAGGACTTACGCAACTCCTTTAATAAACCAAACACCGGCACAGAGCGATGGCAGTACCTGAGCTAATCGTACACAGCAGCATCACCGGGACGGGAAGCAAAGATCGACCCCGAACGGTAACTGTTTTAGCGCCGCCTGTCGGACCGTTTGAGCCAGACGAATCCAGTTATTTAGAGGTTGTTGAGGCAGCGGCTCCTGGGATAGACCAAGTTGCCCAGCCAGAGCAAGCTGAGCAAGCAACTGCCAGCAAGGGTGAGCGCAGACGGAGGCTCGGCAACCTACTTTTGCACCCCATTAGTAATTACATTGTAGCCCAGCAAACTAAGGCTCAAGAACGAGCAACTGAAACGGGTCTTGTTTTAGAAAATCGGGTGCGTGCTGCGTACGAAGAAAGTAGTGGCGAGGGTAGCTGGAGCACTTTGCCTGAAAGACAGGGGTTGGTTACAGGTACTTGGTTGCATATGACGCCCCGGGCCCGCCGTACCGTTACAAGGGAAGCCCGCGAGCAACTATGGCAAGACATGACCCCGCAGGAACGACGCAAGAGTAGAATCTTAGACGGCGTTGCTTGGTGTATGGTGGGGGCAACCGCAGCGATCGTCGTATTAAAACCTCTACCCGGTTTGATAGGTAGAGCCGCCGAGACTTGGGCGGGACTATTTGGGGATGCGGTTATCTCGGTTCCACAGCCAACCGCAGGGGGCGATTACGCCCAAGGCGCCATGGGGGTTGATGCTGGACCAGATGGAGCCCAGCCAACTAATCCAGACCAACCAGTTTTTTCTAAGGAACAGCTGACAGTTACCAATAATATGGGTTTTTATCAACTATGCAATAATTTAGGCATCACCGATCCCACTAGCCAAGCGAAGCTTCTTGAGAAGGTTGGCCCAGAATTAGTAGACGCAGGCATCGCTTACAGGGACCCTTCTATTGGTGGCTACGGCCTTAATGCATTCGATTCTTTTGGTAACCCAACTGCCTTGACTCAGGAGCAAGCACGGCTCTTAATAGAGCAATATAAAAGCTTTGCATAATTAGGATCTAATGGGTATCCAACCTGAAAAAATTCAAGAAGTATACCAATTTTTGACGGCAGGTAATCAGCCACTGCCACAACATATTGATATGAGTGTGGTGTTTGGCCGTAAATCAAAACATTTGCAAAACGCTGTTCTGCAGGCGGTCGGACGAAGTGATGGATTAATCCTTTGTGGCGGAATTGACGCCGATGCGGGTGATCTTAGGTTTTATCAGAATACAGCTGATTATTTGCTCGGGCCTTTGATCCACAAGCGGTATAGCTATCCTGCAGAATGGCGCGTTGATATCGCGGCAAAAAGTGGTATCGAACATGCTCAACGTTCGGTACAGTTTTTAAATGATCTCGGTAAGACTAACCTGGAAACCGTAGCTGGCATTTCTCATCCAACCCGGTCATTGCGCCTCGGCGGACTATTACGCGCCGAAATGCAGCGAAACAATCTGAATACTGATGGTCTAATACATCATGGTAGCGATTATCCATTTGACCCGGAGAATCTTTTTGATCAGTACGAAGCGGCACGTGAAGTTGTAAGGATAGACTCATATAAGGAGGACGGGCGCCGTTCGTACCTTGTCATTCCCGAGCGCCCCACTCAAGGGATGGTGCAGTACGCAAAAGGCATAATGGCTCAACTAGGAGCTGATTTTAAGCGGCAAGGCATAAAAAATGCTTCTACGGCAGACGACACTAACCGATTTGAATCGCCATTTTGGAAGATATTGAATTCCTCCCACGGTGGCAGGATGGATGCTGTCGTCGAGTGTTTTCAATCAGCATATCTTCCGATGGGGAATATTGTGAACGGGTTCCGACTAGGACGGGCCGCCCTTAAGGAGCTACGCGCCCGGGCAGGTATGTAGGCCGGTAAAATCTTTTAAAAAATATACTTTTTGCGGATAATATAGTTCCAAAAGAAGGTAACAATAATCGCTATAAACTTACCGGCGGCAGGCGAATTAATAGCCTGCACGACTAAAAAGGTAGTGCCAAGCTGCCAGCCGACACCGACTAAGCTGGTAGCCAGCACCAGCATAAATTCCTTCCGCGGCGAATGGCGGCGATTTTTAAATACAAACACACGACTAAAATGCCAGTTAAGTATAATCGCCAGGCCCATACTTAGCGGGACGGCTACTAAATAATTAAGGCCAAGCCACAGCATCCCTAAATAAGACAGGTATTCAATGCTGACAATAATTGCAGCCATAATGAAATAACGGGCTAGCTGCTCGTTTTTGGTGTAAAGGTTTTTAACTTTCTCTTGCATCAGTAGGTTCCTTATATTGTTCTAAAAAGTCGTTTAACAGCCGGACGGCAATGCCGTAAAAAGCCGGGGCGGTTTTGGGGTTGATCGTCACTTTATATGTTAACATCCGGCAGTAGTGAATGGCCTCGTGGAATAACAATGCGCGGTATCGGGCTGGTGACAGTTGTTTTTGTAAACGCTGCATTAAGCTTTGATGCAGTTGATGATATTGTAGCGAACGGCGCTCCTCAAAACTTATTTCGTTGCCAGTTACAGTACAAGTAGTCAGACTAACTAAAAAGTCGTAGCCCGAATGCAAACTTTGCATAATTTTAGAATAGTCGACGAGTGGGTCGGCAATGGCGTTTTCGTTATTAGGGTCGATGATTATAAATTTGCTATCACGCGGTTCTACTAAAATATTATCTAAGGCCAAATCGCCGTGCAACGGACAGTCGACAATATCAGCTAAATCTGCCATTGCCTGTTTATTTTGGGTGAGCTGTTCTATGGCTTTATTGAAATTTAGGAGTTCACTGCCGTTTACTACCACCGATTCTTGGGCAAGAAGGTTAGAAATAGCCAGGTGGCTCTGCGCGGCATCTTTAACTTTACCAATAGCCTTGGTTTGAATGTACCCATTAACTAAGCGTGCAGGGTTTTTAACCGGCTTTTGGGGCGTATGAATGCGTTTGTCGACAAAATCGCAGATGTGCATTAAAAGTGCCTGGCTGTCTTTAAGCGACGACGAATGAATGTAATCAAAGAATGGGATAAATTCTTCGCGGTATTCAATATCAATGGCGTAGTGTTCGTGGGTGTCTTGCTGGGCAACTACCTTCGCAATCTCGGGCATTTTTTTGCGCGATTTTAGCCAGTCAAACTGGTCACGCAGCTTGCTGGCGTATTGTTTTAAGGTTATTTTTTTAACGACCATTTCGTTTTCTTGCCAAGCGAGGAGTGTCAAGGCATTAGAACCGCCTTTAAACGTTTTAATAACTCTAAAATTGTCGCCCAGCTCTTGGGTAGTAAGGATACGGCTGAGTTCCTCACCCTTAAAGTAAGTGTCTAGGAAGCGGGAAAATTCGGCGGTAATATCCCGGTCGCGGTACAGTTTGTTTTTAAGCGCATCAACCATTTTGGCTTTTTTGTCGCTATAAATTCGTTGTTTTAAAACCAGGAACAAAAGGCCAAGCAGCGTGGTTGGGCCGATAAGGAGCAGCCACAGCACAAAAGGCATATACACGGCATTGGGTAACGCTAGCGGCAGGTTGGCGATGGACGAAAAGATATTCTCGAATGTCCCCAGGTACGCCGGGCCCGAAGGGACCGCCACGGCTAAGTATGCACCAACCGAAGTAATTGTTTTTTGCAAAAATGTTAAAGCCGGTAGCAAACCAATTACTAGGGTTAGTACAGAAAGTAGATAGCAGAGCCACATGACGGCTGTTATCCATAAGTACCGTGGCATACGGGCAGGTGTAATGACGTTTTTTAGACAGTAGATTGCCGACCAAAACATCAGGCGAATACGGTCGCGGGTTCGCTTGTTAAACTGTTTAGAAAAATAGTAAATCAAATGCAGCATCCAGCGGTGCTGGGCCCGCGCGCTGTACAAAATAAACCCCAAGACCAAGGTCGTGGTAAACAAAATAACGGTAACGTATAGTAACGGTGCGGCGGTTGTAGTCAGCGTGGCTAATAGTAATAAGCCCAGCAAGGCAAGCACCAATGCGTCCAGCCACCGCTCAAACAAAATGGTCGCAAATACCGCCGAACGGCTAATGGAGACGCCCTTGCCAATGTAATGCGCCCGCACGAATTCGCCCAAACGGAACGGTAAAATAGCATTAAAGAAAAAGCCAATCATTTGGCCCTTAAATACCCCTGTGCCGTGAATGGGTCGAATCTGTTCTAGCAAATATTGATGTTTATAGGCTCGTAGCCAGTGGCCAAGCATTTGAAAGGCAACTGCTAGCCCGACTAACAGTAAAAAGTATGATGTCTCCATTTGTACTGGCACCGAAAATTCCTGCGCATTAAACAGTTGTATAGCCAACAGCGCGGTGCCAACCAAAGCGATAATAATAAATAAAAATTTGAGCGAAAAAAGTTTGCGCTTCATTGCACAACCTTGCAAATATGTGCGCCAAAGGCCTCGGCCGCGGCAAAGCCTTTGGGTGAGTCCTCAAACACTAGGCATTCTTCTGGCTTAACGCCAAAATGTGCGGCAATTTTTTGGTGGCATTCAGGGTCTGGTTTCTTTTTACCAACATCACCACTAAAGACCATAAAATCAAAAAGATCGGTTAACCCAAAGTGGTTTAGGATATTCCGAGCGTTTTCTTCCTGGGAACTTGTCGCAAGGGCAGTGTGGTAATGGCCAGAAAGTGCCTTTAGCAGGCCGACAATTGCTTCGTTTTGTTTAATAAGGTGGAAATACCGAACGTATTCCTTGGCTTTTAAAGCCTTAATGGTGGTTAATTGGTTAGGCTGGGGATTGATTTTATTTTTTTTGACAAAATTGGCGTGGATTTCTTCAATGCTGCCGCCGTTTCTAAAATAAGACAAAAAGTCATTTTTTTTGAGTGTTAAACCAACCGATTTAAAAGCAGCCTTGTAAGCTAAAAAATTAGCCTCTTCATTAAAAACCAGGGTGCCATCTAGGTCAAAAATAAAGCACCGTAATCCCGTCATCTATTTCTCCCTCAAGGAATGTGTGGTTTGTATAGTACATCAAAAACTACGTCTTCTGGCAAGTCCTGAGTATTCTTTTGGGTCGTTTCTTCGGGTAATCCGCCCGGTTCGCCTAATCGAATTGCCAGGGGTGGGGTGTTGGGTACAAGCGTTTCTGGCTGTATGGTAAAACAATATCGTACATTTTTAGAGGTATTGATTTCGGTAAAACGGACGTTGCTGTAGGCGTTGTCCTTAAGCAGTAACGATGAGAAAACAGTAGCCCGAAGCGTTGTTTGGCACTCGGCATCCATAAGCACGAGTTTGTATTTGCTGGGGCTTCCGCCGCCAAACGTGGCGAAGAAAATACTAACACCGTTTAGTTGATTGTAATTGGCGGTGAACGTTTGGGTAAGAGTATCGGACCCAATTGTAAAGTACTGACTAGTTGGGACAAGCGGCAATGGCTGGCGATCGGGGATATATTGTTCTGCCGACTCGTTACAATAAGTGTCCCTATCTACCGGCATTTTTATAGCTTCTGTTGGATATACCGGCACTTGGAGGGGGTTGTTTGTAGTGGTGTGGCATACTTGCTGCACGGCGTACCGGAAAGACCCGATCGTACGGTAGTTTAGTGCGCCCTGGCCGACATCGGCATTAGCTAAGCTGGCTGCCGGGATAAGGCACAGTAAGACTGCCCCGCCAAAAACTAAACGGCGGTTAGTAAAGGTATCCAGACGGCGGCAAATGACATATATGGCAGTAAAAAGAATAATAAGGTTTTGTGTGTAGAAAAAGTGGTCGGGGCCGCTCGTTGTGTAGTTGTTAAATAGATGGGAAGTGCCAGTTCGTTGGCTGACAAACAGCGCGGTTGTGACTAGCGCTGCCCAAAGCCCAAAGATAACAATCGGCCGATCCTCGCGCCGTGCTATCTTCCAAAGCCCGATAATTAGCACCA
>DASRJJ010000067.1:0-4811 GCA_035649555.1 Saccharimonadales bacterium (SeqCode) | reverse complement strand
CAATGATGCCTTTGTTGGTTAAGTCAACGAGCAGCAAATGGTTGTCGGTACCACCGGTGACTAGTTCGTACCCTTTATCCATCAGTTTATCTGCCAAACGTTTAGCATTTTTGACGATTTGCTTGCCATACTCTGTAAATGCTGGCTGGGCAGCTTCGTGCAACGCCACGGCAATGGCTGCGGTTTGGTGGTTATGCGGACCGCCTTGTAGACCAGGGATGATAGCCCGGTCAATGAGGGTGGGCAAGTTTTCTTTATTGCGTTCGGCTGCTTTTAGGGGGTTGGACGGTTTCCCATCGCACAAAATCATTGCCCCGCGCGGCCCACGCAAGGTTTTGTGCGTGGTGGTAGTAATAACATCGGCGATGCCGGCGGGCGAGGGGTGCGTACCAGCAACCACCAACCCGGCAATGTGTGAAATATCGGCCACGAGGTATGCGCCGCACAAATCAGCAATGTCGCGCAAACGTTTCCAATCAAAAATGCGCGGGTAGGCTGTAGCGCCTACAAAAATCAGCTTTGGCTTATGCTCTTTAACCAACGCGGCCATGGCGTCGTAGTCCAACCGCCCATCCTTACCGGTGTTGTACTGGACACTGTTAAACCACTTGCCCGAAAAGTTAACCTTAAGCCCGTGTGTCATGTGCCCGCCAAAGTACAGGGCCATCCCCATAACGGTGTCGCCAGGGTCGGCCAAAGCAAAGTAGACTGCCATATTGGCCGGGCTGCCAGAATATGGCTGCACATTGGCATGGCTGACGCCAAACAGTTTTTTGGCGCGGTCGCGCGCCAGATTCTCTACTTTATCGACAATTTCACAGCCGCCGTAGTAGCGTTTACCAGGGTAGCCTTCGGAATATTTGTCGGTCAAACGCGACCCCAAGGCTTTTAATACTGCGCCAGAGGTGTGGTTTTCGCTCGGGATCATCTCTAACCCTTCGCTTTGGCGTGCAATTTCGGCGGCAATCAGTTCATCTATTTGTGTATCTTGCATAGGTATATCCTCGTTTAATCATTTCCGGTAAATAGCCGCCTCGTCATATCATCCTTTTATTGTACCAGCCGAAAGGGGAGTGTTACACTAACAGTATAAAAGCGACAAAAAAGTACCTTGCTATATACTACATATGATATATAGTTTAGTATATGCAAAACGCTAACGAAAAAATTGGCCATCTTGTCGCCCAAATACGGCAAGAACGGGGTTTAACCCAGGCGGAGTTTGCCAAGCTATTACACACCAGCCAATCGGCCGTTAACCGCATCGAACACGGCAAGCAAAACGTCAGCATCGAAACATTGGGCCGCATTAGTGATGTGCTTAATAAACAACTTATTTCCCTAAGCGGCCGCGGTATTAACCTACGCATCGAGGGCGGCCACGAACTCAGCGGCGAAATCACCCTTAAAAACAGCAAAAACGCCGCGGTTGGCCTGCTGTGTGCCAGCCTACTTAACTACGGCGTTACCAAATTCGTAAACTTCCCTAAAATTGAGGAAGTGTTTCGGATTATAGAGGTACTAGTAAGTATTGGCGTGCAAATACGCTGGCTAAACGGGACCGACCTAGAGATTCGCCGGCCGCAAAGACTAAAACTCGAGAACATCGATGCCGATGCCGCACGCAAAACGCGTTCGGTACTCATGTTGATGGGGCCGCTGCTGCACGACCATAAAGAGTTTAAGATTCCATACGCCGGTGGTTGCAAGCTGGGCGAACGAACTGTAGAACCCCATTTATTTGCGCTGGAAGCCTTTGGCCTGCATGTCAAAACACCACGTGGTCACTACGAAGTCCACGTTAACAAAAAGCCAGCCGGGCGTATAGTTTTGTACGAAACCGGCGACACAGTAACCGAAAACGCCATTACAGCTGCCGCACGGACTACCGAAGAAACAATCATTCAGTATGCCAGTGCTAACTACGCCGTCCAGGATGTCTGTTTATTCCTAAAAAAACTGGGGGTAAAAATTGATGGTATCGGTAGCACGGTGCTCAAAATTCAAGGCGTGTCCTCTATTAAAAAGAACGTTACCTTTGCGCTTGCCGAAGACCCTATTGAGGCCATGCTATTTATCTCGGCCGCGGTAGTTACTAACTCCAGCATAACCATTCGCCGGGTCCCTATCGACTTTTTGAGCCTTGAGGTCTTTAAGCTCCAAAAAATGGGGCTTAGAATTGACCAATCAGAACGTTACAAGGCCCTTAACGGGTATACCGACCTCGTCGACCTTACTATCCATAAGCATAATGGCACGTTGCGTGCGCTGGCCGATAAAATCCACCCCAACGTCTACCCGGCCGGGATCAACGCCGACAACTTACCTTATTTTGTGCCGATTGCCGGCGTAATCACCGGCCGCACACTAATCCATGACTGGATGTACGAAAACCGTGCCATCCACTGCACCGAGATGACCAAGGTGGGTATGAACATCGAACTGGCCGACCCACACCGCCTGTACATTGTTGGACCTACCAAATTTTCGGCTAACGACGTCGTCTGCCCCCCTGCCCTGCGCCCCGCCAGCCTACTACTCATCGGCATGCTAGCCGCCGATGGCGTAAGCACATTGCGCAACATCTACACCATTAATCGCGGCTACGAAGACATTGCCGAACGGCTCAACAGTCTGGGCGCCCGTATCCAAATATTCCACGAAATGTAACACCAAAACCTCGGGCTACGGACGCTTGCAGGTCACAAATAAGCCATTTTAGTTTTGACATACTGCGAATCAGTGATATTACTATTTGCATGACTTCTGTTAAAACTACTAACTTCGTGCAGACCTCCAACGAACTATACATGAATGGCAGTTGGCCACCAGCCTCAGCTACTATTACTTTCGGTCCTGAACATACGCAGTTTATAGCTGATCGTGTCAATAGGGATAGTGAAGTCGCCGGGGTTACTGGCCTTATAGACCAACTTGATACAGTAGGGCGCTTGCAGCTTGTGGGGGGATTGGTTGACGTTGGGGAATCGCCCGACCGAGCTACAATGATTGCCCAATCCCCCGATCTCTATCATATGGATGCAAGGGATCGATTTAGGGTTATATTGGGGGGCAATGCCGCACTAACAGCGGTTAAAGCGGGTGTTCTCACAGGAAGTCAAATAGTTATGGAAGGCTTGCGGCGCTCCCCATCAAAGCCCGTTTCTGTAGACGAGTACCTTAACGAGCAACGTGCGGCTGAAACTAAACTTGCACTTATTAGGCTTGGCCTGGCTACCGTAGCTCTTGCCGATCAGTTGCGTACTTTTATTGGCCAGCCTACTGTTAAGGGCAACCATACAAACACTCAGAGCGCCGTGCATAGAGTGCGTGCTGGGCATTATTCGGCAACGGCATCCAACCCTAAAACTATGGGTCAAGTCTTCTATATGCACGGGGAGACGCCACAGCGACTTGGGGTGAAAATTGGGGGTGAGACAGAGCTTAATCATCCTGCCACCGAACGACTGATCAGTGTTGCGTTTAGTGCGGCGAATCAAATATCGCAACGTGGACACATAAGTCGCTACCATATGGCTCAAAAAGAGGAGGCATGGGTGCTCAAATACAGTATGTCGTCCACTAACGCTACCGTTGTTGACGGTATCGCCTATGCAGCGAGCGAATATCCAGATCCGGCAGGCTCTACAGAATTAGCTGCCCAAGCCTTGTGGGCACACAATCGCCCGGCCCGCGTATAGAGGCTTTCGTCGATTGGTGTTCAGCGAATGACATCTGTACAACTGCAGCATGACAAGGGGTTATAAAACGTTGGATGCCTGCGTATTTGTCCAAACAATGTAGGCAATGCCGGCGAGGATAATTAGCGTCAGTAAAACAGTGCGATGCCATTCTTTCATGGTTGTTCCTCTGTTAGCTTGGCAATAATAACCAAACGCTCTTTGGCGCTCCATAAGGGTGTACAGGTATAAATAGTTAGCTGCGGCTGGTCGGTGGCTGCCTCGACCGAAACTTCGGTGGCAGGTACCACTTTTGTTTCGTTAACGGTGTAATTATAGAGTTTACCTTGCCACATCAGGCTAATTGGATCGCCCGGTTTTACCTTATCCAAATGATAAAACACCGCCTGGCCTGCATAAGTAAACCGGTGACCGACTAGTACGGTATTACTCCCTTTGTCGGGGGTGCTGGTGTGCGCTACATGCAGTACGCCCTTTTTTAGAGCGGCAATCCCGCCTTCGTGAATTTTTTGTTGCATGCTTAGCCCTGGAATGTACAACCTGTTTTCTGCAGGCACATCCGGGCTAGTACTAGGTGTTGCAGGCGGGCCGTTGTACGTTGGCCCAAGGTTAATGGTCACGGGCGCGTCGTGCGCCAGCCACCACCTCATCGCTGGTAAAAACGGCGCTAACAAAATATACAACCCAATACCCAAAGCCAACAACGTTACATAGTTGTTAAAAATCCGCAGGTCAATGTTTGGTTTGTATTTCACTGCGTGCCCGCCGTTTTGTATCAGATACATAATAGCATAACTGTTACGGCTAACGGATTATAGCGATTGAATAAACTGTTGCTCGTACGAGTAGTGCGTCCACAGCAAGAAGAGAACCCCCACAATTATTAGGACTACCAAAATGACGGTGCGGTGCCATTCTTTCATTGCTGGTCCCCCTGCAAAACAGCGCGGATGACTAAACGGTCGCGGCCCGACCACAATGGCGTACAGGTGTATAGCGTCAATACATCCTCGTCAGTGGCTGACTCGACCTCTACGGCGGTTGGCTTAACTACAAAGACTTCTTGTACTTTGTAATGATATTTTGTTTGCTCCCAGTAAAGAAAAATAT
>DASRJJ010000066.1:0-7564 GCA_035649555.1 Saccharimonadales bacterium (SeqCode) | reverse complement strand
ACCGACGATTAAGATATTTCGCATCCCCAAGCCTTTTGTCTTAGCTTACCATAAGCATTGTCACAAATACAAAACCTATGTACAATGAGCTACCTATGCATACGTCAGCATCTGGCCATAGTTGTGAACTTGCAACCAGAGTGAAACTTTTAAATCCCTTGCATGCAGCACAACTTGGCGAGGCGTGTCTGGTTGAGGCACGTAAAAATGGTCTTATACCAGATATGTATGGAGGCCCGATTCGGCGACTGGGCAATGAATGTATAACTCACTGCTTGGCCAGTAGAGTAATTTCTGACCCTCAGGGTTAGCGGCTATTTACTTTGTAAGGCTTCGACTGCTGGAAGTTTACGGCCAGCCATTAGTTCGAGGCTAGCGCCGCCGCCGGTCGATACATGGCCAAAAGCCGCTGTTAATTTACGCTGTTCAATGTAGCCCACCGTATCGCCGCCACCAATTACGGTAAAGGGCCGTGCGCCAAAATCACCACTTAGCGCATCGATTAATAGTTCGGTACCATGAGCAAAAGGACCGACGGGTCCATGTAGCGACGAAATTTCGGTAACACCCAAGGTGCCGCTCCAAATAACCGTTTTGGCAAGCTGCACACCGCCAGCAATAAAGGCGGCCGAAAACGGCCCAGTGTCCAAAATCATCTCGTCGGCGGCAATGGTATGTGTTTCGCGCGCTGGTGGCTTGGGGTAGCTTTGAATCTCGTTAATAATGTCGGCATCCCAATCCACAACCCGCGTACGCGCCGACTTATCAACGTGCTTAGCCACCACCCCATCGCGGGGCAGAAAGAAGACAAAATGTCCTTTCTTGGCTTTAGCCTCGGCTTTATCCAAAATATCGCGCGCTAGCTCTAGTTCGTCTTTATCATACTTACTTTTGCCAATGCGCAGACCTTGGGCAGCCAAAAAGGTATTGCCCAGGGCTCCGGTGATGGCTATAAAATCAGCTATATCTATTAATTTAGTAAGGACATCGATTTTGTCGGCAATTTTGGCACCACCGATGATGGCCGCAAGCGGGCGCTCCGGACTTTTCATTACCTTGGTTAAAGTATCGACTTCTTTTTCGAGTAGTAAGCCGGCAACGCTCGGCAAAAAATGGGTCACTGCCTCGGTGCTGACGTGGGCGCGGTGGGCCGCGCCAAACGCGTCTTGCACAAATATTTCGCCAAATTTGGCGAGTTCGGCTGCAAATGTTTCATCGTTTGCTTCCTCTTCTGGATGAAAGCGCAAGTTTTCGAGCAGTAAGATCTGCCGCGGTTTCAACTGGCCCACCATCTTTTCCACTTCTGGTCCGATACAATCTGGAGCAAAAGCTACAGGGCGGTCGAGCAATTGACTAAGCCTTTTGGCAACAGGTTTGAGTGAAAATTCGGGGTTAGGTTTGCCATCTGGCCGGCCAAGATGGGCACAAAGTATCAAACGAGCATTTTTAGCAAGCAAGGCCTTAATAGTCGGCACAGACTGCTGCAATCGATAGTCGTCACTAATCGTGCCGTTTTTGTTAATGGGCACGTTATAATCGGCACGCATCAGCACCCTTTTACTGGCAAAATCAATGTCACGGATAGTTTTCTTGGTAAACATAATCGTTATATTTAGTATATTGTAATAAAGATGACCAAACAAACACTTGATTTTACTTCTTTTCACCAGCCAATAGCCTTGCGCGATATGTTCCATACGCTACAAGAGATGGGCAAACAGCCACAAAAGACACAACACCCTGTTAAAAGAATCTTTGGCTGGTTGTATGTTGGGGTTTCGGTGCTGGTGCTAGTCCTCTTTCTTATTAGCTTGCTGATTACCTCTTCTTTTGAGACATTCCTAGTATACAGTTTGTTGTTTGCCGGCTTACCCATTTTGGCGCTAGTTTTGGTTATAATTGTGTTGTTTAAAAACGTGGCGCGCACCATACGGGTACGCCGCCTAGCCCAGGCTAATGGGTTTAGCTTTTCGTTTACTAGTTCTACGGCGTCACGGCCTGGCCTTGTGTTTGGTATTGGCAGTGACCCCCGGTATACGACAGTAGTGGGCGGCACCCATAACGGCCTTCCGTTTGAATTTGGCAATTTTCAGTGCACCGTCGGCTCTGGCCGAAACCGAAGGCAAAGAGGTTTTGGCATAATCGAAGTACACTTAACACGCAAGTTACCCCACATTTTGCTAGACGGCCGCAAAAATAATGCATGGGGCTTTGGTAACTTAGCTTATTTTAAAGATGATCAGCAGTTAACGCTCGAAGGCAATTTTAATGAGTACTTTGAGTTGTATGTACCCAATGGCTATGAACGTGATGCGCTGTACTTCATTACCCCTGAACTTATGGCCTTGTTAATTGATTTTGGCGCGAATTTCGACATCGAGATTATTGACGACCGATTGTACATTTACAAACAACACCTTTTTGAATTACAAAAGCAACAAACTATAGAAGACATTTTTAGGCTCATCGACGTACTAGGTGCCGAAGTACAAGAAAATACCAAACGTTATGCCGATGCTAACGTTGGCGATCGCAGCGCAAACGCAGTGGCCGGCCCAGGCCAGCGGCTCAAAAAACCCGCAGTCTGGCTAGCAATAGTTGCCTTTGTATTTCTGATGATTCTAATCTACGCCCTGACCGCCGTAGTTGCACTAACTTAGTCAAACCAACATATCACCTTGAGTTTTATCATCGCTGTATATATTATCTTCTTCCAGAACGCATGCCTTTGGACTTACGAATAATATAGCTGTTATAGCGTTTAATGGCCCAGCGCAAAGCCAAAAATAGCGCTACAACGCCGATAAGAGCAACGAGGATCAGCCTGTATGGAATGACCCAAAAACTAATAGTCTGCTCTAGGGGTTTTTGCCCCTGGCCATAGCTAAGTTTGATTGTGGCGCTGTAGCGGCCAAACATCCACCCCTTGTCGAGTGTTTGTTCAAAGCGGCGAATACTGCCAGGCAGTACACTTTTTGGCGTATTGTTGGGATCCGTTGGGTCGCCATTGACCCTCAAGGTGGCGACATGACGGCCGAACATGCTTGATATATCAATAGTGCCTGTTGGTTTAAGGTGTACGTTACCGGTATTTTGAATGCGCTGCACGAACCCAAAGGGGCCGGCTTCAAACATTGATTGTTTGCCGCCCAAACCCTGTTTAGTTACCGTTGCACTATAAAACTCGGCCATATCGGCACCTTCTGTAATATCGCCCGAAACTTGTAAAAGTACGAGGGAGCCAATGCTAGCCGTCAACGCCACACCACTTTCCTCTAGCGCCGGCGAGGTGCCGCTAAAACGGATCACGGCATAATGGCCGCCTGGTTCTGCACCTGCCGGTACTTGGATCGGGAAATCCACCGTTTTGCTTTCGTGCGGTTTCATTTTAAATGGCGATGGGCTGACTACCCATTGGCGCAAGGAATAGTCGGTGTTCTGAACATCCTCAAAAATAATATTCGGTTCACCAGTTTCGTTTTTGGCGCCAAAGTCGTTAATCTGTGTTTTGATTAACAGCTCGTCATCGGAAACGTTGGTAAATTTTATACTGGCCTTAACGGTTTGGCCAGGGTCGGCACTTAGCTCAATTAATGGTGGCGAGATTGAGAACGCCTGGGCCCCTTCGGCAAAGGCTACACCAGTAAACGGACGCGGGGCAACATTTATAACAGCTACACCCAAGACTAGGACGAGCAGAACAAGTAGGGTGCGCTTCATGTAAAACCAATTATACCCGATGATTGACAGTATTAGAATGTTGGTGTCGCTACAAAGGTAAGGTTGGTCGTGTAGCTGCCAGCTGGGGTGTTGCCCGCGATGTTGGCGATATACGAAACCGTGAACAGACGGTGTGCGTCGGCACTGTTTTTACTGGCTATAATATCGCCGCTAACAAACCTAAACTGATCGGCGGTGTTGTAGTTTGCGGTTGCCGTGGCTGTCCCCGACCCAGAAACATCTGTACCGATGTTTGGCGTGGCGTTATCACGCAAATTAATACCGAACTGCGATGAGCCTTGGCTTGAGGTGGCTTGCGTAGCTTGCGCTGTAATAGTATTGCTTCCGGAAGTCAACGTATTACCAGCAACGGTAATGGCGTAGCCGGTCGAAGCATTGGTCGAAACGCCAATTTGTGAAGTACTGGCACCGGTTGTGCTCGGCGTAAGGGTGCCTAGCGACACAGTGTTGCCGGTAGCGGCAGCACAGCTAGAGTTAGTGATGCCCGAGGTGCCGGTACAAAAGGTTAATGTTTCGTCAACCGAGGCATTAACGGTAATTTGCTCGGCTGTGCTTACGGCAATGGTACCGCTGTCGAGCGCCGAACTATAAGCGCTGTCGGAGTAGGTGGTAATGCGCAGATAAAACGTCGTGTTATCTGCAGTGGGGTTGCTAACGGTGTTCCAGGTAATAGCCAAGCTACCTGACGGTGCAGTTGAGTTGCTAGCGTGTGTTATGCGTAAATTACCCGCGTTACTGTCATCTGACCAGCTTGAAGCTGCCCCCAGCCCTGTCGGCTGGCCAGTAATGTCGGCTGATGCAGCGCTAAAACCGCTCGGTGTCGAACAAGCACCAGATGCGGCCGTACAAGCTTCGGCTTTAACCGACCGTACAGCAGTGCCAGAAGGTAAGGCATCGGCATTAAGTGTGTAGGTTACGTTACTTGAGCCGCCATTAGTGTTAGATAAGGTAACCTTACGGTTAGTAATTTGTGCAGCGCTAACCGACGAAACTGGCCAGAGTGCCAGCAAAAGTAGTCCTATAGCTAACCCATAAAGTGCTCTTCGCCTACTTGTTGTCCCCTTCATACATAGCCCCGTTCTCCCACCCGTTGCTTTATCTAAAATTCTAGCATAAGCGACTTTGGTTGAATAGGCAATAATATTTTCACCCTAAACCAAACTCTCAGGTTATGGCACTTGCGAGTCACCTGGCGCTTCCGGGGGGCCGTAACCCTGAGAGTTTGGTTTAGGGTATTTAATACGTCCCCGTAACGACAAGTGTTTGGTTACCGGAATAACTCCCGCCAGGCGTATTAATAGAGATATTAGCAATAAACGAAATAGTGTAGTCGGTGCGGCCCGAACTTTTAACCGCCTGTGCAATGGTATTGCCAGACACATACTTAAAACTATTGGCCGTATTATAGCCGGCTGCCGCCGCGCCAAAGCTAAAAGTTCCGTCCGGCACTTGCTGTGCCTCGGCGCCAACGTCGGGCGAACTATTGTCTTTTATATTAATGCCAAATTGCTCGCTACCGGTCTGTGAGGGTCCAGCCGTGCCCATTCCCGTCAGCGTATGAGTACCATTACTGGGCGGAGCGCCAACGATCTGCACAACATACCCGTAACTAGTATAATTAAGGACACGGAAGGTAGCCGCGCCAGTTTTTGTGGCGGATGTCGATAGCGCCCCTAAGTTTACACTTGGCGTGTCGACAATAACTGTTAAAGAAGGGTCATTTGTAGTAACTGGGCCAGTCTGCTGCCTAAACAACGTGCCCGCCGAATCACCAACGGTGGTATTGCCCAAACTATCTTGTGCCGTGTACCCTGCCGAACTAGACTCAGTCCGCCCACCACTACCTACATCGTCTTCGATAATTTGATAATTGGGTGACGTACTGGCCGTTACCGGTGTTGGCGAAACAGCCACACTGCCAATAAATAGCAGGGCAATCAGTAAGCTAGTACGCTTGATGTTCATATTGCTATTGTAAGCGACAACATAGCGCTCATGCTACAATTGGCTCATGAAATTACTGTTTGGCGGCCTAGTGGGATGTTGTTTGGCAGTTTTGGCCGTACAGCCAGTGGCTGCCGAAAGCTCGCCACTTACCATAAATGCCATTGTGCCCGGCCAGCCACCCGCTGTTGCACCGGTTATCGAGACACCACAGCCAGGGGCAAACCTCCAACAGCAGCAGATTGACGTTACTGGTACTTGCCAAACTGGGCTCGTGGTAAAAATATTCCGTAATGACATTTTTGCCGGTTCGGCGTTGTGCCAAGCCGACGGTACGTTTTCGTTACAAATTGATTTACTAGAAAACAAGAATGATTTAGTTGCTCGGCAATATGACCTGCTTAGCCAATCTAGTCCGTCCTCAGACACCGTTACCATTTTTCGTGTTGTTTCTAGTCCGGGCGACGAGCAGACGGCGCGCTTTCAGCTCGTTATCGATTACGACTACAATTTCCAGGGCATTTTTATAAACGAACCGTTCAATTTGCCGATTCATTTTGCCGGCGGCACCCCGCCCTATGCCGTTAGCGTTGACTGGGGCGACGACAGCACAAAGGTATACAGCCGCGAGGACGCAAGCGAATTCCACGCCGAACACACCTTTGCCAAGGCTGGACCGCACACTGTTAAAATCCATGTGTCTGACAAAGAGGGCCAGGAAGCCTCGCTGCAATTTGTATTAATTGTTAACGGGGGCACTGTTGCCGCCCTGCCCATTAAGAATAGCGACAAAACGGTCGAACCCAGTAAAGATGTTTGGAACGCAATTTTGTATTCATCACTGGCCACTGGTGGCGCCAGCTTTACCGCCGGTTTTTTAGTAGCTTCTTTTTGGGAAAGCATGCGGCTTAAAATTACTGGCAAACCAAAGGTTACACCGACCCCCGGTCCTGAAAAATAATCTGCTACTCACCCTGCATCTCGGCCTCCAGGAAAACCGTAAAACTCCAGCCGCTATGCACCGGCAGGGCAGCGGGTGTTTGTGGGGGAGTAAATGCAGCCTGTTGGCGGGGTAAGAAATGGTTATTTTAGGAACTGGATATGCAACCATAATCGGCTTGACTCGCTAACCACACGCGCCCATACTAGGAACGATACGGAGTAGGGAGTGATCCTCCGATTAACATATGCAAACTACGCGCACAAGGCAACGGGTGGGACACGGGGCCATCTTTGCTGGTACTTTGTTTAGTGCGCTCCTGGGTATGATTTGGTTGGCGGCGGTGCCGGCTTCGGCTGCAACTGGCGTTAATCAACAGGTAAGCTACCAGGCCCGACTGCTAGACAGCACTGGCGCGGTAGTGGCAGACGGAACCTACAACATGGAGTTTAAAATCTACCAAAACGGTGACGGCGTAGTTGGCGGCGGTGACGAAACGATAAAATGGACCGAAACTCGTACTGGCGGCAACAAAGTGACTGTTAAAAACGGATATTTCTCGGTGATGTTAGGCTCGGTTACTTCTTTTGGCACAAGTGTCGACTGGAACCAAGACACTTTGTGGTTGTCGACTAATATCGGTGGCACCGGTACACCAACGTGGGATGGCGAGATGTCACCTTTCCGGCGCTTTGGTTCGGCGGCATATGCACTGAATGCCGACCGGCTAGACGGCCTTAGTGCCGCCGACTTTTTGCAGCTCGCACCAGCTAGTGTGCAATCCGACAGTACTACTAATACTTCTATTTCGGTCAATAAAACCGGCGCGAGCGGTAATATACTTCAATTACAAAAGAACAGCGCTAACGTACTAACGGTTGCTAACGACGGCGGTGTTACAATCGGCGTTGCCGACAGTACAGGTTCCTTATTTGTGCT
>DASRJJ010000065.1:0-3458 GCA_035649555.1 Saccharimonadales bacterium (SeqCode) | reverse complement strand
GATATTCATAACAATAGGAATAACTTAAAAGTGCTATCTTTTCTTAAAAAATTCATCTCTGGCAGTGCTTTCTGGACAAAGCAAATCATTTTGTCGAGCATTATTATCGGCATTCTGATTTTTATTGTTGTCAATTTTTACATTTTCTCGTCTATTGTTAACCTTAACTCGTTCTTCTATGCCTTCTTGCTATTGTCTTTACTAACAGATGGATTGTTCATTTTTATCCACTTGCCCCGCCGGAGCCAAAAAAAGCAAAAACTATACTTTAATCCTAAAAAAATGACTGTTCTTATCTCTTCCTACAACGGCGAGGATGTCATTGAGGCCACTATTAAGGACGCCGCCAAACATGTGCCGCTGGACCAGATTGTTGTTATGTCGGATGCTTCGACCGACCGCACCGCCGAAGTAGCGCGCGCCGCAGGAGCCAGGGTATATGTAAACGAGAAAAACCTGCACAAAGTCCGTAGCCTAAACGCCGGGCTGAAGCATGTCAAAACGCCATATGTGTTAATTATGGATGACGACACCTTAATTGGCGAAACGTTCCTTCCCACTAGTTTGCTTGATGACGGTTATACGGCCGTCTCGTTTAATGTTATGCCCCTGCCGCAGCGCACACTGGTTAACGAACTACAGCGCTTTGAATACCGGGCAACCATGCAGATTAGCAAAAACTTACGTTCCCGCACTGGGGCAATCGGCAACATATCCGGTGCAATCGGTCTGTACCGGACTGACGACCTTAAAGATCAAATCACTAGGCATTCTGGCCAATTTGCGGGCGAGGACGAACAGCGCACCCTTTTGGCCCACATGTACAGCAAGGGCAAGGGAATTACTTACACCGATTCGCTAGTGCTAACCCAGCCGCCCGCTACATACCGCGAGCTATTTAGACAGCGCGCCTTTAGCTGGAGCATCGCCGCCCCCGAACTATTCATGTTGTACTGGCGCGTGCTCCTTTCGCCCCGATACCATTACCTACTAAAAGCAGAAAAAGCATACCTTATTTACATATTTTTAACCGAACCCCTGCGTATATTGTTTGCTTGGGCGCTAATCTTAAAACCAACGCACTTTTTGACGGCATATACCTTTTATGTAGGGTTGAACATAATAATCTGGATGCGGCTTGGCTACAAAGACACATTACGGTCAGTTATTTTGTCCCCCATCTATACGCTGTTCTTGACCATTTGCCGCTTTATTGGCTACTTCTACTGGCTGAAAGTAAAGGCAGGCTACCTGCGCAACCGGCTACATCGCCACGCACCAGACCGCAAACTACTTCTTGAATATGCCGTGGTGTTGGCCGTAATTGTGGGTTCCTGGGCTGTCAGTATTCAGCACTTCCGCGACGACATGCACTTGTTTAACAAAATCCGTTCCGAAAATTTAACCAACAACGAAAACGCCTTTAACTACGATTCTACGCCAAGCAATAACGCTTCGCTGGTAGCGTCCGCACCGACTACCGACAAAACAATTGCCGTGTTTGTAGAACCGGGTGATAATCTCCGCGCGCTGGCTCATAAGGCTATTGCTAAGTATTTGGCCGAGCATGCCCTAAGCCCACTCGCCGACGACAAACAATGGGTTGCCGACCAGTGGCTGATGACCAAATTACCTAGCATGACCATTTACCCGCCAAATACGGTAATGCCCGTGCCCGAAGACTATGTGGTGCAAGCCCTTGCTACTTCAGAGAAGTTTACGCCAGAAGAGGTAATGCATGATTAAAAAAATCGTCCGCTTTTTTTACCGCGCAATCAGTGCTATCGCTATTGTAGCCCTGGGGGCTGGCGTTGCATGGTTGATGTATTCCTCGGCCAGCACATTACCTCTTAGGCAATATTTTTCCCGGTCGCAAACCAACGCGGTTTGGGACTGGTCTAATCCATTGAACAAAAATCAAAAAGAGCTGCGCGATCTAGCAAACTTCTTGTATCTTCACCAGTTAAATACCGTTTATGTCCACGTGGATGCCTACGCTAAAACCGATACTGAACAAATCAAATTGGCCGATGAAGCCATGGAACAATATATTAAAGCCCTCCAAAAACACGACATTAAAGTGTTTGCTGTTGGTGGCGATGTGAGCTGGAGTAGCCGCGAAGAATGGCACAAACCAACCGCAGTGCTTAACGCTGTAAAAAACTTTAACCAGAGCCACCCCGACACGCCCTTTGCTGGCGTAGAATTTGACGTCGAAGCCTACAACCAAAAAGGTTTTAGTGAAGGCTCCAATACCGTCAAAAGCCTAATACTCGGCGATTTCTTGGACATGGTGGATATGTTAGCTACCAATGTAGAAGCATACAATAAAGACGGCAAAAAACTAGAGCTCGGTTTTGCCATCCCTTACTGGCTGGACAACGAGAACGGTAATATTCCGTCCATAACTTGGCAAGGAAAAACGGGGCCAACGCTTTACCACCTACTAGATCGTTTGCAACCCCTGGAACAAAGCAACGTAGTAGTTATGGCTTACCGGAACGCAGCCCGTGGTAACGATGGTGTGATTGCGCACTCTCGTACCGAAATTGAATACGCCGACGCCAAAGCCCCCAACGTCAATGTGCTTATTGGCCAGGAGCTGGGCGATGTCGAGCCCCAAAAAATCACCTACTATGGCCAGTCGAGCACGGAACTTTCAAGCCAGATCCGCTCTATAGAAAGCACTTTCAAAGAAACCCGTTCTTACGGCGGCATCGCCTTAAACGATTTAGCCTTTTTCCAAGAAATGGAACAAAGTAACTAGTAGTCACAAGCTATTAGTATCTTGTTGTATAATAAGTAAACTTGCGGGTGTCGTATAACGGCTATTATCCCAGTTTTCCAAACTGGTGACGGGGGTTCGATTCCCCCCACCCGCACCAGTATAGTTAAAGAGGGCACCGCAAAGTGCCTTTTATTATGAACAATGTGCAAGCTAGAATTAATACCTTCTTGGGGAGTGGGCCATATATAGCAACCGAAGCGTCTTTTAAAGATCACTTGCTTTGGATCCGCACCTGTAACCCATCTGATCCAGCCCCAAATTGGCATACACCTAGCGACCCGTCAGAACATGACCTGTACATATATCCTTTTTTAGGAGTTGGCGCGCTTCTTAGTTATACGCAAAAGGAGCAGTTGCGTGGCACCACAACAGTAACCGTGGTTTCGCGCTATCTCGAGGAATGTCACCTTAGGCCCTCGGTCCAAGTACTTCCGCACCAAAGCCGTATAGCTGTTAAGATTGAAAGCCCTTTGCCTTTGGTAACCTTGTTCCTGCCCGATCAAAGGAAGGGTCCTAACAGATGGGGCTATGTCGATATCGCCGAATTTATTGGGTCGGCCGTGTACACGGTGTTCCATTCTTTACAAAGAGTTAACCCCCGCGAAATTACTTCTGTTAAATGCAACACAAACGACGCGCGTCCCTTCCCCCGGTAATTTGTTACAATGTA
>DASRJJ010000064.1:0-9334 GCA_035649555.1 Saccharimonadales bacterium (SeqCode) | reverse complement strand
AGCTAAAGAGGTGTTGCGCGCAAATCAATTTTTGCATGCTATCTATGACGAACAGTCTACTCCTAGTGATATCGCAAGTGTAGATCGTTATTTTCTTCAGTATGCTATAGCCGCGAGGCTTAGTTGTTAGGTCAGAAGATTTTGATTGTCTGACTCGAATTAACCCAAAAGGTGTTCGAAACAAAGTGCGTCAAGGGCACCGCATGGGAATTTAAAGACGCTTTGGCGTCTTTTTCTTCCCCTTATTCCAAAATATACATTCCTGATTGCTTCGTGGTAGTATTTGTCTAGTGCAGGGCGAGGTCAGTAGGTACTAGAATATCTGACATTACAATATGTAACAGAGGGGCTGTAAATGAATAAATTAACCCGCGTCAAAGTAATTCTGTTATCTGTTAGTTTTGCGTTTGCCCAGGTTATAGGGTTTTTGGGGATTACCCAAGTCGCACATGCCGCACCTGGTAATATGCAGGCCCCGTTTGATATTGGATCGTCGTGGACTATCTTCCAAGGTTACAAGTCGGGGCCTAACAATTCGCACAATGGGGTTTCCGCATTTGGCTTAGACCTTTATATTCCGGGCGATGTAAACGCCTCGACTGGCAGAGCGGTCCGTGTACCCGCAGGCGGAACGATTTACGGTTATTGGGCGGAAACTGGAACGCTATGCATTAATACCGGGAGTCGAAGCTATGATTTGACTCATATCAATCTTACGATTCCAGATCCCGGACGTGGCCCTTCGAATCCTCGGATCCCTGTTGCGGCCGGTCAAAGCGTCGGCACCATTGCGGGGGCCGGGCTTCTGAGGAATAATGGAACGGCCCATTTACATTTCCAGTTTTGGGAGGGGCCAAACTGTTATCCGCAAACAACGCCCGCAAACCCGGGCATACCATTCGACAGCGCGCATGGGTTGAGAATGTGCGGCTTGCCAGACTTATACGACGGAGGCCCCGTCGGCACTGCTAACCAAGGCCAGTGGAGCGGAACGCCATTTACGGCCCAGACATGCGATACTCCTTATCCGGGAGTTGGTAACGCGACATTCAAGGGTGTCACTCAGTTGACGACCGGCATGAGGTTGAACCCAAACGAATATCTTACGTCCCTGAACGGCCAGTCGGTACTGCTCATGCAGGGGGATGGCAACTTGGTGGTATACAGGGGGTTATCGATAGCTCAATGGAATTCTGGTACCAGCGGTCATCCGGGCGCTTATCTAGTAGTGCAGGGAGACGGCAATGTTGTGGTTTATGCACCTAATGAACAGCCATTGTGGTGGACTGGTACTAATTCTGTAACGAGATTTACGATGCAGACCGATGGCAATCTTGTGGGGTATGACACAAATAGCCAATGGAAATGGCAGTCTGGCACCGGCGGCCAACCGGCGTGGACTTACAAGGGCACCGACCATTTAAACCAATATCAGCGGCTGAACCCAGGCGAATATCTGAAGTCGGCAGATAA
The DNA here is from genome assembly GCA_035649555.1 of Saccharimonadales bacterium (SeqCode). Lineage (GTDB taxonomy): Bacteria > Patescibacteriota > Saccharimonadia > Saccharimonadales > UBA4665 > DASRJJ01. Next base: position 7,861 of record DASRJJ010000064.1, on the reverse strand, counting down.
GCGCTATTTTCTATTGATGCAGACCGATGGCAATCTCGTATTATATAGCCCTGGTTATCACGTCCTCTGGAGTTCTGGCACTAATGGAAATGCTGGAGCGTACCTGGAAGTACAGGGCGACGGCAATATCGTGGTCTACCGGGCTGATAGATGGCCATTGTGGTACACGGGAACAAATAATGCGTTTGACCTGTTCGTGCAAAATGATGGCAATCTAGTAGCCTATACATTGACCAATTCATGGGTATGGCAGAGCTGGACGGGCGGCCGCATATAGGCCTGCTCGTCACTTATGCTGCCAGATTCTTAAAATTAAGTGACCCAACCACCTCAGAAGTGTTCGAAACAAAGTGCGTCAAGGGCACCAATGATTTTTTAATATAGCTAGCTCTGTAAAACGCCATAAAAATGAGCGTCCTTGCTTTAACCCAAAAAGACTCAAACCTTTAATGCAGACAGTAGAATGGCACAGAGATAGCCAAATGACTCACTAAAACCAGTTCCTTTTTTTGAAGTAAATATACATTCCAAAAGCTGGAGTGATTGAAGCTGATAATACAAGTATAAGTGTTGTATATTTGCCAAAGAATGTCCAAGGTCCAGTTTCAATGCCACCAGGGAGCAAGATATTCATACCGTAAAATGTGCCTAGGACGGTAGCGGGTATGCCAAGTGTGAAAATTATGGTCAAAATTGCCAGGATTTCATTTGTGCGCTCCTGGCTACTGGTAAAATCGGCATCCTTGTAAATCTCTATCGTTTCACGAGCTTCTTCAACAGTTTCCCAGAGTTTAATGCTGCGGTTGGTGTTTGCCGTGTAATAACGCTCTAGGTGTTCGTCGGCGAACTTATCAATTATGGCATCAAGTTCTTCAAGTACATTTTTTTGTGTCGCAAGGGTTCTTCTGAGTCGCATTATCTTGTGTCTAAGCTGGCTGATTTGTTGTGCGTCCGAGGTTTCATTATCAAATACTTTATCTTCAATTTCGTCTAATTCTATAGAAACAGCCTGGATTAAACTCTCCACATCTTCTAGCATTTTGCCAATCAAGTGGAATAATATTCGGGCTGATGATTTTGCTTCGGTTGCACTTTTATCCTTGTACGATTCAAATAGCCTACGCACAGTTTGAGTTTCTGAATCGTGGACAGTTATTAGGTAATCTTTGCCCAAAAATATCATTACTTGGCGGGTTGTCACCTTATTTGTGCCAGTATCTTGATATGGAAAATGAAGCAGTAGGAATATATACTTTTTTTCTACTTCCATTCTCGCAATATGGCTGATTTGCAGTGATTTATTGATGTGTATTGCTTGGAGGTCGTACTGCTTGCCGATGCCGGCAAGGCCTCCGCTTTCAGGGTCTTGAACGTCTATCCAGGTAATCCCAGCGTGTTGCTGTGTCTCGGTGCTTGATACTCTTGGACTTCCTGGGTCTTGTTCTGGCTTTTTAGCAAATACATTTAGAAGCCCCGTGATATTACTGCCATTTGTTTTCTTGTTATTCCCAGCCATATTTAAATGTATTTCTATTTACAGAATTGATTATGTTTATAATACCAAAAAAGTTGATTAGCACCAGATTGCTATCCCCAAACACCTATATTAAATCAGCAGCTAGATTAAATTGTTATACTAACCACTTTAGTTTATAATCATAAACATTGCATGTTCGTTGATTTCAGAGGAGCTTAACAATAGGATTTATCCACCCCAAAAGGTGTTCGAACAAAGTGTATCAAGCGCACTATTTTTATTCAGGAGTATATTTCGTATGACACAACGCCCCCATGACACTAACCAAAAAATATATGAAAGCTACCCGGGCTGCGTACGCGGCGACGTGTGGGCTGGCGCCTGCGCTGTGGCCGGTTGTCGAGTCGGCCATCCTTTTAACTTCATTGGCGATACTGCTTGCCTGGAAACAAATGACGGTGGCGCCTACCTTCACACCCAGGCCCTGTCGCGCGCCGATATGGGGCAGCCAGCCTACGAACCGGCTACTCAGCCTCAGCCAGAAGCGTAGTTCTAGTAAGCCTCTTTTTGAAGTAAAAAATATGCTAACCCGGGTTCTGTATCAGATTTGACAGGGGAAAGGTTTATGCAACTCACAAGTGGCGACTAGCCCAGTCTGTTTAGCTGCCGTAGAGGTGTTGGCGCAGGCCTTGTAAAAAGCCAACTGCACAGTGTCCCTCTGCAGTGTAAAGTGAACCTACTAGCGGGGTGTTTTCTGCCCAGTTTCGTAAATCCGGTTGGGCATTGCTGGGGATGATTGCAACATCGGCCGCAGCTAACAGTGCTTGGTCATTCATGCTGTCACCACCGGCTACGCGGCATATAGAATATTCCGGCACGACGATATCGGTATGGCCTGAGTCGCTCTCGAGTAATTGTGGCAGTTGCAGCAGAGCGCTTCCTTTATGAATCCCTGCAGGCAAAACATCGACAAATCGCCATGGGTGGTGCCCCGACACAATTATTTCGGCTTGTGACGCTGTTTGGCCCAGATACCAACGTAACCGGGACGCATGCAGGGAAGTTTCCTCACGGCTTTCTGTTCGATAACTAATTTTATATTCTCCCTGTGCTGCGGGTTCTTGGGCTGTAAGGTCCGGATGGGTAGAAAGTATAATTGCAATAGCCCCACGATCCCACAAACCAACCCTTGGCCAGCCCGGTACATGGGTAAAATCGGTGGCACCTTTTTGTCGTGCATATATTGCTGTCCCAACCGATGCAATGTGGAAATCCATTATAGGAAGCATTTGTTTAAAAGCAGGACGTTCGGCGGCCAGCTCTTGTATAGAAGCGAAGCTACGGCCTGTCGCTGACCCAAAGTATGCTTTGCTTTGCGTGCGTAGGTCGGTAACCAATTGGCCTATCTGGAGTAGCGCTTCGTCGCTTTCCCGGCGCAATCGCTCTGGCTGATTTTGGGTTGCGACAAGTGTATCGTCCAGATCGCCGGTAATGACATGTAGTTTAGGGCATTTTAATGTATTCATCAGATATCCTATGCGCCCTCAATCGTAGAGTTACCCATAGACTCTAGATGTAGCTGCCAAGCACTTGCACCCATGTCAGTTATGATAGCAAATAGGAGGCCTGCCGTCTTACTGTGGAATAAAATCAAGCTTGTGGTTATCTAGGTGGCGTAATTTACAATGTATCAATATAGTGATATGCTTGCGCAACATGTATATTCCAAACTTAGGCTTAGCGGAAGCTGCCGAAGCGCCACAAGACACATTGCATATCATGTCTCAACAAGGCATAGACTTTTTAAAGCGGGCTGCTTTGAGCGAAGGAGTCGGCGATCGCGTTATTTGTGACCCCCACCCAAGTGTCCTGGAAAGATTTACTATTTCTCAAGGCGAAGGAGCGATCTGTATTAATGGCCTGGTTAGCGGCGTTATGGGTGCTACTAGCATTGAGCCGGCTAGCCGTGTCATGCGTGCTGCTATGGCAGAAGCTGAGGCTGCCGGTTTAGAACTTATTGACCCTGAATGGTATGAAAAGATGACTTACCCTACGCAAGGGCATATTAGGATGAGCGATATGGGATTGAACCCGATGGGCCACGGCTGGACCCCCCACAACTATTCTTACCCTAAGAATGGCGATGTTCAGCGCAATGCAGCAGCTGGTCTGGTTAACTTTATGGGTAGTAGGGACCCGGAGGATTTGTACGAGGTCGAGAGGACTCTGATGGCGGACGGTGGCAAGTCATGGAACTGGCAAATAAGCGTACCTTGGTCTGTTTACCAAGGGGTGCGGGCCGCTAAGTATCTTCGTGACCATCCGGGCGACCTAAAAGGGGCATTCCACACTACGGCAAAGGCTCTCTTTGAGCCCTGGAATAGTTAGCTTTAGGTGTATTTTTAGTCTTACTGGGTAAAGTGGGACTTTAAAAAGACGCTTGATAGTGTCCTAGTGATAAAATTAGAAGTAGTAAATTAATAAAAGTGGGGAGTAATCGCTATGGGTAAATACGTTGACGGATTTGTACTTGTGGTGCCAAAAGGCAAAGAAGCGGAATACCGGAAAATGGCAGAGGAGGGGCGTGATTCATGGATGAAACACGGCGCGTTGAGCTACTTTGAATGCCGTGGCGACGATCTTAAACAACAAGATATGGGCGGGCAGAAAAGCAGATCATTCCGGGAGATGACAGGAGCGGCCGATGATGAAAACGTCTGGTTTTCGTTTATTGTGTTCGAGTCAAAGAAACATCGTGATGAAGTCAACAAAAAAGTGATGGAAGATATGGAAAAATCATCCTCGGACTATAAGGATTTCGTAGTGCCATTTGACATGCAACGAATGGCGTATGGCGGCTTTGAAGTTGTGGTAGAAGCTAGCAAGTAAGCCGTACGTCGGTTTAGCTAGTAGAAAGTGTATAGCCCTGGCTCAAGGAAAGCTCGTGTTTGTTATAGTCATGTATAGTTATGCAAATGAACTGGAATTCTAGAACAATCAAAACTTATAATAAGTCGGCCGAAGCACTGGCCAAATACTTTAAAGGTATTGGGCCGCGAGTTGATGATATTGAGTTAGCGCTGGAACTCGCAAACGCAACCAGTAGTGCCAGGGTGGTAGAAGTAGGCTGCGGTGATGGTCGGGACGCAGTGGAAATTATCAAGCGAGTGGGATGGTATGAAGGCTTTGACCCTTCCGAAGGGCTTCTCCAGATTGCACGCCAAAAGCTGCCGCAAGCCCCTTTTGTGCGGGCCGCGGCGCTAACCTACAAGTATCCAAGCAATCTTGATGTCATGTACGCTTTTGCATCGCTATTGCACATCAATAAAGCCGACCTGAAAGTGGTGTTTGAAAAAGCTGCTAAAGCCATCCGCCAAGGCGGGATTTTCTACATATCTCTTAAAGAGGGCGATACCTATACCGAAAAAGCAAAAAAGGACGAATATGGCGAACGAATGTTCTATTACTACAATGTTGCATTGATTAAAGAGCTAGCAGGTAATGAATTTTCGGCCATCCACGAAGCTCATCAAAAAATGGGCAAGACCGACTGGTTTACAATTGCTTTGAGAAGGAACTAGACTTTAGCTGGCTGGTGCAATTTGGGAATAGGGCAAGCCCTTGCAAATGAGTACAGGGCGTTCATCACATTTGTGACACGGCTACAATTAGAGTAGGATGCTCGGCAGTATTATGGTATATTATGCATCCATAGGAACCTATTGAGTAGACTAAAAGGAGTTATATGACCGATCCCGCAGAGACAGCGCAGCCTTTATTTGTAGAACGAGCATTGACAAGTGCAACAGAGTTGCGTACTGGCCTTTATCGTGATGCGGCGCCGCGCCCAGGTCTTCGTTGGCCGGAGCAACTCGGGTCGTTGGCTGTAGAACGTCTTCGCTTTGACCCTGATTACGACGCGGGTTCCATTGTTGAAGGTGTTAAGAACGATTTTAGCGCGTCTTATGAAATGGACGATCCGAAAGTGGCGAACGATGTCCGCCAACGCAGCTTGGCATGGCTTGATTGGCTGTCCCGCAAAACTAACCTAAACGTTTACAGTTTTGCCTATTTGGATCTAGCAACTGCTGCTGCCGGGCATGGCGACGCCGAAACCGTCCGCCAGATTATAGAAGATCCAAAGCGTCTGTGGCTAGATAAAGACGCCGCCGTTCGGGTTGATGACCCGACTTTTGGGCAGTTGGCCGCTCTAAGCATCGGAACCATAGGAGGCAAGCTCCCTGACATAGCAAGGCTAGTGGCTGTTGCACCTGTAGGAAGTGAAGCGCAAATGCAGGCCGCGGTTATGCCCACACTACGTGACGTAGTGGCTGAATTTACAAGCCGCGACCTTACCCGCAGAAGTTATGCGGTTGAACGCGCGGGCAATTATCTGCTTACGGGGGGCACGCCAGAGGCTTTGGAACAGCTTGATAGGCTTGTAGAAGTATTGCCAATGACTGTCGTTCGCCTCGATGTTTTAGCAAAACTCGCAGAAAAAGACGATAAATTTGCCGGTGCAGCAGCGGAGGCAGCAGCCTGGCATAAAGAAAAGACCGGTCTAGCCGAGCACCATTTAGCCGGATACCTAAAACCCTACGGTGTTCGAACTATAATTAACTACCCAACTCGAGCTGGCAGAGAAGACGCCATCGCCTCTCGGCCAATTGCCGACATTATCGTGAGCCAAATCCCGGAAGAGGATGCCGATACTAGCGCCATAGAGACCTCTGTTGCCTCTATAAGCCAATCAGGTAGTGGAAGTGTGTACGACGATATATTACATTGCGTTCGTGCGCTTACACGCAATCCGCACCTTGAGCTTGCCAGCCCTCAGTTTGGGTTTTCAGCAAGGCTCGAAGGGAATGACGAGCGCAGCTATGCCCATAGTCGGGTAACGGTAGTTGACGCTAATCTGTCCACGGGTCGGTTAAGTATTGACCTTTCCAGCGAACCATTTAGGGGTAACGTCGCTCATGATGACGTTCGTTTCCTTTGCGGCATTATTCAGGCTGCGAAGAACCGCCGAACTGGTGAACATCGCGGACGGCGCGACTACCCCCATCTAGGTGTATCCCTGTACACCGATACTTACGGCAATTCGCCCAACGAGACCTAAACTTTCCCTGGCCGAACCAAAAAACCAGAGGTTAGTAAATGTGCATTATTAGTATTTATATTGTATAATAAAGTAATGAACGTTCCTCATTTGGTGGAGGTCCCTCAGTATGACTTTTCAGACATAGATGGCTACGGCGGTTACGACGTACCTATCTATGCCGCTGCTAGTGGTGAGCCTGGTGTGCAGGGATACCGCTATGCCGAAGTGTATGGTGATGGCACGCTGAGGCTGTGTGGTAGCCTGGTTGCCGAAGAGCCGTTTGTCTTCCTTACGATTAATCCGCGCAATGGCCGCAGGCGGGCTAGTGATTTTTTGGCGAGTGACCCCGAGCGCATCCTGCCGCATTTGTATGAGATCCTTAGGGCAGGGGGCGTGCCAGACAGCGCATTAAGCCGTCACGATTCGATAGGCGAGTATTCGCTTGCCCAGGGTGATCCTAGTGCTGGCGCTAAAAGGGATGCTGCTCGCCAGCTGATAGGTATTGCCTTTGGCGGCTTGCAAGCTTCCCGGTGGTACAATTTCGAAACAGCTTCGTCACATCATCCACAGATGGAGCGTCAGAATTATAGGGATAGTCTAAATAGTATCGTTCAGCGTTTTGGCGTTACGGCTTTGCTAGAAGAAGCTAAATATGTATTTGGTGATCACCTAGATTCACTGCACTCTAGTGTGCACACTCCGGGTTTGGAACACAAGACACATAGTGATAGCCCGTCACCTAAAGAGGCGTATATGGATACTGCCCGGCAAATTATACGAAATCAACACAATATTTTGCAAACGGTGAAGGGTCACGTGGCTAATAATGTAAGCCTTTTTGGCGATGCCGATTTTTGGGCTTCACTGCGTGAAGACCACTACGCTGTCTTTGACAGCCTAGTGGATCACCTATTGTCCATACCAACGCCCTATAGGCAGCCTATTGGTCGCTATTGGGTACGCGCATGTATAGACCCCGTCCGTCTTATCGAACAGCATTTTCCGCAGGCTTACCAAGAAATTATTACGGCCCGCCCTGATTTTGCTAGTGCAGCAAGCGATATGCCAACAATAGCTGACCCCGAAAACTTGTAAGAAGTTATGTTGTTCGTACTCGAACATAACCCGAACTCCCACTAGATGTCTGCACGGGGTATACTCTGATAAGTGGAAAAACACAAAAACGACTTCGACTTTGTTTATTTGGATCCGCGTATGGATGCGGGGCTTTCTTTACCTAATGGTTTTGAACCTGACCTCTCGTTTTTTACTGACGAGTACTA
>DASRJJ010000063.1:0-9208 GCA_035649555.1 Saccharimonadales bacterium (SeqCode) | reverse complement strand
GCAAGCTAGTGCTTCTAGGCAAGGTTTTTGGCAAAGACAGCACCGAATACCATATAGGCTGGCAAGGCTTGGTGCGGGACTGTGGACGTCGTATCGCGGAGGCTAGCCGCATGAAAGGGTGGGAGCTATATGATGTGACGACTATGCAGCTCGATACTCAGACAAGGCAAATTTTTTCGGATGGTTTTAGTGTTGACGAGATGCTACGTAACGGCTTAACCCCGGCCGTTAACCCTCACTACCCAGAGGAACCCCTGAGACGGATAAATGAGTTTGTCGAACTAAAAACGGATGCCGCGCTTGTTGCCCGTCCTGAAATGCAAGGCCGCAGCGCGTTTGTTTTGTCGCAATGCCCGCAATCTGTAATAGACCGGTATCGCCAAAATCCTGAAAAGGAGGTAGTTAGCGATTACGCTCCTTCTATAGAAAAGCAGATGATCCGTTATAAATTGTTCGATCCAGAAGCGCATACTATACATATGCAACAAATGGGTGTGCCCGGCCTCTATATTAATAACGAAGTTGTCAACTCGGTGCTCGCGAGTCTTAAGGTAACAGACGGGCAGCAACTTGACCGCACTGAGGTTCAGGGAACTCAGGTGGTAGTTGCAAAGGGAGTTTTTAATACCCCCGTTGATGTGCTTCGACTACTCGACAGGGAAGCGACCCGCCAACACGGGATACAGATTTTTATAGGCATGCCCCTAAAACCAGGCCAAGAAGCAGATTATGGGGCTATTTTTGAGGAAGCGTATCGCCGACGCCAGGAACAAGAAGATTTAACCCAGCGCTACGCTCACTTTTTGATAGGGCTTGAGGAGTCGGGTATCGACCGTGAGTTGGTAGGAGAAATGGCCGATAAGTTTGTTCAGGCCGAACTTTTAAAGATTGCCAGGGAAGACCCCACTAAAGCTGAGATAATGTTTAACCGTGAGACAGCCGACGGCTTAATGGCCGTAAAGCAGTTAGAAAGTCTGGGACGTACACAAGAAGCCAATATTTTGTATGCACAGGTTGCAGAGAAAGCCCCTCAGGCAGGTGGCTGTGGTGCTGGCCTTGGGGGTAGCTGTAGGCTTGAGACAATAGGACAGGCCGAAATGGCGTTGGCTGCACAGCTTCTTAACCTTCAGCCGGGCGAACAAACAGCGCGGAACACTAAAGACCCTTGTATAAAATGTGGCGAAGTCTCGATTGTATACGCTTGGACAGACAGGCTAGTTAAGAAGGCTTGTCTAAGCTGCAAGGCAACAGAAGGCGTGACGCGTGACGACAACAAAGAAGCACAGCCATTTTCGGTAACGGTTCGCCGCCAAGACGGAGAAATTGTTACCATTAAACAGACCAAGGAAGGCGCTTTAGTGGAGTCTATTAGACAATGGCGTCGCGAGAGCAAGTCTTTGGCTTGACAAGCTCATAAGCGGTTTGGTAAGCTAGTGTTTATCTTGCGCTGATACGCTAGAGACAAAAATATGTGTGAAACAAAATAAAATTACAGGAGGGGTGTTGCTGGCTATTTTGCCAGTACCCTATAAGGTATGTCTGTCAAAATAAAAATTATCCGTTCCAAGCCGGCGCGCGTTGCGGTTACTGTCCGCAGGCCTGATTGGCGCGAATTTTTGAGCTATTAATAAATAGAGGCAACCCAACCAAGCCCAGTAGCCTAAAAGAGAGTCCTCCCGAAGTGGAGCCCAAGAGCTGATCTTTTGAGACCTTAGGCTCAAAAGTCGGCTCGTGGCGCGTGAACGCTCTCTTTTAGGCTACTGGGCTTGGTTGGGTATTTTACTGCTGGCCCGATTTTGCAGCAATAGCTTGGTCGATGAGTGTAGAGAATTCTTCTAGGCTTTTTGGCTCAATTTTTTTGCCGTCTAAAAAGAATGTTGGCGTTTTTATCTGTTCTTTGGTCTTCTTAAATTCTTCAATGTCAGCGTTGATAGTATCGTTTACTTTGCTGCTGGCAAAGTCGGTCTTAAACTGTTCCACGTTAAGGCCCAACTGGCTGGCGTATTGTTCAAAGATGCTAAGTGGGTCGTTGGATTCGCCCCAGGCAGACTGATTTTGGAATAAAATCGCATACATTTCCCAATATTTATTTTGGAGTGATGCTGCCTCGGCGGCGCGGGAGGAAGCAAAAGCATTTTTGTGGTTTTGAACCAAAGGTAGGTTGCGGAACTGGAAGGCAATGTCGGCTTTATACTTTTCTTTAACCTGCTCCACAATTGGCATGTATTGTGCACAGAAGAAACACTGGAAGTCACCATATTCTATCAACGTTACACCTTTAGCGTTGTCGCCCACCACATGGTTACTGGCCGCAGAACCGTTAGTCGGCGCCTTGGCCTCGTCGTCCTTAAATAGTAAAATGCCACCAAAAACGACCACCACCGCAGCAATAATTAACCAAAAACCTTTACTCATGCAATGTATTATACAATGAGTGTATGATTAGTTCGATATTTGGCGCCACATTGCTATTAATTGGGTTGTTAGCCCTAGCTTTGCAGCGGTTTTATAGCTGCGTTCCGGCAAAGGAGTTAAAACGATTGGCTGCCCGTAGTGACCATCTGGCGATGGCTTTATACCGTCCAGTGGCGTATGGCGCAAGCATGCGGCTGTTTTTGTGGATTTTGTTTGGTATTGCCACTGCCGCTGGGCTACTGGTAGCGCTAGTTGGCCTGCAAACCTGGGCAGCTTTTGGGGTAGTACTGGTTGTCCTAACCGTTGTTGTATGGCTGCAGTCGGTGCGGCTTACCGTGCATAGTGCGCGCCTGGCCGTGATTGCCTCGCCGGCACTACACAAAGCGTTGCAATATGTGCATGCACCGCTTCATTTTTTGGCCAAGCTAGTTGGCCATGTCCGCCAGCACGAACCGCACAGCGGGCTATACGAAAAATCAGATTTGTTGGCGCTTTTGCGGCAACAAAAAGAGCAGCTTGACAACCGGATTTCGATGGCCGAACTCGAACTTATTGAGCGTGCCGCTACGTTCGAAGACCTTAAGGCTGCAGATGTAGTGTTGCCATGGGCGCAGGTAAAATTGGTTAATAAAACCGATGCCATTGGTCCTATTTTGCTAGAAGAACTCCACAGCAGCGGCCAGCGCAGCTTTTTGGTGTACCAGGACAAGCCCGAACATGTCGTTGGTACGCTGTTTTTGCGCGACGCCGTGCGGGCCAAGGCTGGCGGGCAAGTGGCCGATATTATGCATCACAATCTTTGTTTTGTGCACGAGGATTTCTCGCTCCGCCAAGTGCTCGAAGCTTTTAGGACTACCGGCCAATTTATGGTGGTGGTCATTAACGCGTTCGAGGAAGCCGTCGGGGTCATTACTTTGCAACACCTCCTTGTGCAACTAGTGGGTGATATAGAGGAAGGCTTTGACGCCTTCGAAGACCGCACCGCTGTAGCCAGTTATAAGCCTCAACTACAACTAGCCGAAGAACCAGTTGTTGACGAAATGCCAGAGCAACAATCCCCTTCCCCCGACACAACAGAGGTGATAAAATAAACCACAATGATTACAGGCTTGAATAACTTGAATCTCCGGTCGGCGACTATTTGTAGGCGCAAATAGTTTGTACTAACCGACCATACAAGCCGATTGACCAATAATCAGGAGAATATCATGAGAACCCTCAGTAAAGAATTGAAAGAACACGTTGGCAAGGTGGTAACCGTGCAAGGATGGCTGCATAAAAAGCGCTTGCTTGGCGGACTGACTTTTATAAACTTGCGCGACCGCGGTGGGTTGGTACAGATTGTTCTAAAGGACAAAGACGAAGTTGAAAAGTTGCGCGGCCTGCAAATCGGCACAGTGTTACAAGTGGAAGCGATGGTAAAAGATGAGTCGCGTGCCCCTGGTGGCACCGAGCTGCACGATGCTAAGCTAACCGTCCTTGTGCCTGTTACCGAAGAGCCGGCGATTGAAATTGATAAACCACTTAGCCATGACCCTGAACACCTCGACACGCTATTTGATAACCGCGTTGTCGGCCTACGCAACCTGCAGGAACAGGCCATCTTTAAGGTACAGGCCGAAATTGTCGAGGCCTTGCGCCAGCACTTTCGATCCAACGGCTTTACCGACATCCGCACGCCCAAGCTGTTAGCTGCAGCCACCGAAGGCGGCGCCGAAGTGTTTAAAATTGACTATTTTGGCAAACAAGAGGCCACCCTTGCCCAAAGCCCGCAATTTTACAAACAAATGATGGTGGGTGTGTTTGAGCGCGTCTACGAAATCGCCCCAGTGTACCGTGCCGAGCCCAGCGCCACCACCCGTCACATGAGCGAATACATCTCGGTGGACGGCGAGATGGGCTTTATAACACTCGATGACTTGCAAGTATTTTTAAGTGGCCTCATGAACGCTGTGGTAGACCACGTATGGCAAACTAGCGAACCCGAACTCAAGCTGTGGCAGGCCGTAAAACCTGTGTTGCCACAAAAAATCCCCGCCCTCACCATGGCCGAGATCAACGAAAAATACACCAAGGCCACCGGCACAGACACCACAAAAGAGAAAGACCTAACACCAGCCGAAGAAAAGTGGATCTGCGAATGGGCCAAAGATAACTTGGGCAGCGAAGCGGTATTTGTTAGCCAATGGCCGCGCCAAGGTGCCAAGTTTTACCACAAATTTTACGATGACAATCAAGAGGTGGCCGAGCGCATTGACCTGCTATTCCGCGGCGTAGAAATCACCACCGGCAGCTTGCGCGAACATCGCTACGACAGGCTGCTCAAGCAACTGCAAGGTATGACCGGTAACGACCCCAACGACCCTGGTCTAAAGCCGTTTTTGAGTGCCATGAAGGCCGGCATGCCCCCGCACGGCGGCTTTGGAATGGGCCTGGAACGCCTAACCCAAAAATTCCTCGGCCTTAAAAACGTCAAAGAAGCGTCACTCTTCCCCCGTGACATCAACCGCCTCGCCCCCTAGTTCCCGCGAGAGGTTTAGGGCCTATAGACTTTGTAACATAAAAATGTTATAATAAAGTCATAATGAGCGTTGAGTCTTTTACCTCTGTTAGTGGAGTCGAGCAAATACCGGCGGTACGGCTGGTGCAACTTTTACAAGGTGCGGGTATGGCGGTGCCTAGAAGTGTTGCTGAAATCGAGGCCATTGCCCCTTTTGCGAGGCAGCTCCAAAGATTAACACCACCAGCAAACGCCAGCGAGCAGCAGCCTCTATGGGCACACCGCGACAGAACAACCGGCGCAACATCGGTGATGACCAACGAGCACCGTGATTTCGCCGCAACATTGGGGGAGCCTGCCTTTTGGGAACTTGACGCTCCAGCAAATGACGCGATGTTAGATATTCTGAGGGCTGAAACACCCCAAGAAATTCCACTAGCCTTGCAGAGTCTTTTAGATGAAGTCACCCCGGCCGGTCTTAGAACTCTCCAGGATTACGCACAGGATAGGTTATTGCTTGATAGGGAAATTCGCGAACATCGCGCCCAGGAGCAAGCAGAGATGCGGGCCGCCCGAGTGCGTCTTTACGGAAACTCAAACGACCCCGGCCATAGAGGCGCATATGACATTTATTCGATAAGAGTGCAGGCTTCGAGCACCCCCCTCATTCCATTTGGCGAATATACACCAGAGCGAGTAGAAGAGCCTGTCTCTAGGGTGCGCCAATTTTTATATAAGCTATGCGGCGCCCTTTTTTCTAGATCTTAGGTGCGTTATCTAGCGACTGCCATATATACCAGCAGGCGATTGACTCATAAGGGTGCCAGTTATTTTTAGCTGCTAGTTTTTTAATCTCGTTTGGGCTAGGCAACGTCTTTAGCCTGTAGAGTTTTTGAATACCCAGCCGTATACCCAAATCGCCGTGCGCCAGCACATCTAGGCGCCCCATACAAAACATGAGGAACATGTGCGCGGTCCATTCGCCAATGCCTTTGACTGGCAGTAATTCGGCAATGACTTGTTCGTTGGAGAGTTCGTCAAGGTGGTCAAACCGGAGTTTGCCATCCACGACATGTTGTGCCAAATCGCGTACATAGGTTGCCTTGCCGCGGCTAAGGCCAGCAGTGCGCAGTTCGTCTACTGATTTCTGTAGAATGGTCTGCGGTGGGGGAAATTGGCCACCGAACAATGCAACAAATCGTTTGCGGATAGCCGCGCCGGCTTTGACGCTTATTTGCTGACCAATGATACTCTCGACCAATTCTTGGTAGTAGTTTTTGTGCGGCCGCATAGTGCACAGGCCAAAGCGCGCAATTACCGGCGCTAGTACAGGGTCATTGTGGCTAAGATACCTTGCGGCCTGTTGGTATATGTTGGACATAGTTCATTTTTAGTTAATTATTGGATTACAAAATGCTTTCATACGGTACCATTATTAGTATGATTACACCACAATTACCAGTACAAGATCTAATAAACGACAACCTGACCAGTGAGGTCCAAGCCGCAGACGCGTTTAATACAAACGCAAAAACGGCAGTAAAAGAGATCATTCTGCGCCATTTGATTGAATCAATCCTTAAAAAGAATGACAAAGCCGGTGTCACCAGTGGAGTCACCATTATGGATTTGCAAGACCAGCGAACACTTGTAGGGCGCAACCAAGACACCGAGCATTTTGCCGCCAGCATTAACAAAATTCCTGTGGCATTGTTGGTCCTCGAGGACTTACGGGCTGGCACACTCGATTTGGACCAAATGATGACTTGGCAGGCCAGCGATCGCCGCGCAGGTTTTGGTGTATACGACCAACCGGGCAGTCCGCTGCAAGCACCGTTGCGTGATGTGTTATTTGACATGCTTAATCAGTCCGGGAATACGGCGGTGAGGATTTTAGTTAACTATGGGCTCGACGGCTCGGCTGCAGTAAACGCGCGGTTTGCCGCCAAGCCGCAGTTGCCACATACTTATTTGATCCCGCTCGACGCCAACCGGTTTTTCTTAGGTAACTCCACCACACATGATTCGCTGTGGGCTATGGACCAATTGCTTAAAACGCAAGACGAGCCAGGTGCATTTATTAAAAACGCTCTAGTAACAAATATTTTTACCGATTTTGGCGTGCGCAGTCAGCTGGCTGGCAACGACTACATTGTGCTAGCTAACAAGATTGGTTTATTAGATGACGTTGATGGCAATAACCGCCACGACGTAGGAATTATCTACAACACCAAGACAAACAAGAGCTATGGGTATTCATTTTTTACCACCTCACCATTCGATAGTCCGGCGGCAACCCCACAAGCCGATCAGTCCTTAAAGGATATGGGCCGCACTCTACTCCGCTTTAGCGGCGATCGTGTGCAAGAGATGGCTGAACCATTTATGTCGCAGCGCTCGCAATATACTCCCGAAAGTAAGATACTCTACTAGCCAACAGTACCCTGTAGCGCCTACAATGAAGCGAATATAGGGGTTTGTTATGGAGTGGTTGGTCTTTATGACATTTGGCATTGCCCTTGGAGCGGGCGTGCTTAGTGGCATGAGCGGCGGAGGCGGTGGGTTTATTATGATGCCCTATTATCTTTTTATCGGACTCCAGCCAGCCAACGCATTGGCTACCGCAAAAATGGGAAGTTTAGGTACGGCCTTTGGGGCGCTGACTGCGTTTAAGGGTAAAGGATTGGTCCACAAAGGTTTGGTGTATAAGTTTATGACCATTACGATTGTTTGTTCGTTGGTGGCTGCATGGACAATACCGCGTATTGACCCCGAGCTATTCCAAAAAGCAATCGGCGCATTTTTAATCTTGCTCATACCTACGCTGTTTGTTAAAAAAGCTGCGTTTCAGCCCGGGTACCGTTCTAAAGCCTGGGTCAGCGTTGGTTTTGTCCTGTACACCATTTTTAGTTTGTTACAAACTATCATCGGTACTGGCATGGGGAGTATTTTAGTATTAATTTTAATGTTTGTTTTTGGCTTGGGGGCGCTAGAGTCTAATGCCACAAAGCGAGTGGCCCAAACGGCCCAAGCAGTCATTTTGTTCGTGCTGTTAGCTGTTCAAGGGTTCGTAGTCTGGACGCATGGGGCGGCAGCTCTGGCCGGCTCTTTGCTAGGTAGTCATATTGGTACACACATTGCCATTAAAAAAGGTGCGCAATTTGTGAAATTAATGCTGGCCGTCATCATGCTAAGTTCAGGGATTGCCTTGCTGATTTGATAAGATAAATGTATGGCAGACAAACCCGACAATGATACCGAAAAAAAGGTGGCTGGCGCGCCCGAGCTCCCGAAAGACAATAAAAAACAAGACTTGACCGGACCTGACCAGGACAAAGAACAGCCAAGTTTTGAGCCCCAAACTGCACAATCAGATAGTGACGAGACGCTAGATGACCAAAAAACCGCTGACGCAGTTGACGATATTATTCGTAATGAAAGCGATGAACTCCTTGAAGCCCAAGATGCCAAAACGCAAAAAGTACTACCGGACGGCAAAAAATCATGGTGGCGGCGGGCTTGGTTGCGCTGGGTACTGCTGCTCGTTCTGCTAGCGGCAGGAGGCGCTATGGCCTACCCGAAAAGTCGATATTGGGTACTTAACACAGCGGGTATGCGCGTTAGCGCTTCGGTAGTGGTAGTAGACAATACTACAGGCCAGCCGCTTAAAAATGTGACGGTTAGCCTTGGCGGTGGGCAAGCGTTTACCGACGCGGATGGGAAGGCCAAGGTCGATAAGGTTAAACTAGGACGGGCCACTCTTAAACTGGAGCGTATTGCCTTTGCCCCGCAAGAAAAACAAGTTGTGTTGGGTTGGGGTAGTAATCCGTTAGGGCGATTTGAATTGCAGGCAGTAGGCGCGCAATATACTGTGGTTGTGCGTGACTTTTTATCCAACCAACCAATTGAGGGCGCCGAAGCCTCCAGCGGCCAAGCTGCCGCGCGTTCTGACAACACCGGAAAAATTATTTTGACACTCGACAAATCCGACGGCAGTGATGTAACTGCCATCTTGGCAGCGCCTGGCTACCGCAGCGAAGAAGTTACCCTCAAGGCGGCGGTAACTAACGAGCTAGTCCTCGTCCCTAGTGCCAAGGATGTGTTTGTCAGCAAAGAGAGCGGAAAATACGATGTGTACACCATGGACGCCGATGGCAAAAATAAAAAGTTACTACTGGCGGGCACTGGGCTAGAATCGGGCAATATTGGTCTGGCGGTCAGCCCCGACGGCGAGCGTGTAGCACTTGTATCAACGCGCGACAACGTGCGGACCGCCGATGGCCGATTGCTCAG
>DASRJJ010000062.1:0-2872 GCA_035649555.1 Saccharimonadales bacterium (SeqCode) | reverse complement strand
CCTGGCCAGTACCAGCAATGCTCCTCGGCCTTGTCCTTATACGATGAGCCTCAATTAGACGACGTAGAGGTAAGGAATAACCTCTTCAACACCATCAATGGTTACTGTGTGTATGGCGGTGGAACAAACGGTACGAACATTCGGTTTATTGACAACTACTTTGGCAAAAAATTCAATCCGTTCTGTGGCGGACAAGGCAATAATATCCCGGTAGCGTTCTTCTACTATCCAAGCGACACAAAATGTATTTCGGAAGGATTTGCGCGAGCTGTAAGCCCAAGGTGTAACTGGGGCAACGTGTGGACGGGCAACGTATGGGCTGATGGGTCGGGCCCAGTGCCGGTTAACACCGATCAAGCTGCTGACGCTATAAGATAACGCCAACAAATTTTGAATATATCAGTGACCGATGCCTCGCTTGGTTACCTGTTACTATGCTGCAAGTGAAAAATGCGCCTTTATGTCGGCGACAATAATTTTGCCAATGGGCAACGAAACGGCTTGCGTGCGGCGCAACTCTAACGGGCCGCCAAATTCTGGATCGGTAAATTCTACTCCACCAATGGTACGAGGTCCGCTATACCTTGGTTTAGCATGGTAATGTACATGGGGTTGGGGTACGAAATTTGGGTCGTCATTGCTGGATTTAAACGCATAGTTCATTAGGCAATAAAGATTTAGGTTTGACTCCGCCCTAAACGCAGCACCAACTGCGTGGATAAAACCATTGCGGATTACTCTAAACTCTTCGTCTTGTTCGCGTGTTAAATCCGGCAAGCTTTCGCGGTGTTCTTTTAGGGTAATGAACGACGTACCAAGCAAAGCTTGGTTGTGTCGTCGCAGCGTAACAAGCCAATGGTCGCCTTCGTAAATACGCATGGCGAGTTCTTTCTGCGAAGGATTTTCGATGATTGGACAAATTTCGCAGTACGGAAATTGCGTGGCCATACTTTTATAGTAATATGCCTTCCTGTGCTGCTCAATACTTGCATTTTTAAGGGGTTTTGATACAATCTTCAAGTACATGCGGGTGTAGCTCAGTTGTTTAGAGCGCGTCCTTGCCAAGGACGAGGCCAAGGGTTAGAGTCCCTTTACCCGCACCAAGTGAGACATCTTAAATAAAACAGATCAGAATAGTGTTCGACTAACTGGTCTGTTTTTGTTTTTGCGAATAGTCTTCCAACACCTGTTGCAATTGTTCGTAGTATGGGATAATCATCATAAATATAGAAAGGCATAGTCTAGTGAAAGCAAAGTCGTACGCAGCAGATGTCGAAGCGTTATGTTATTGACATCGAGAGATCCTTTTAGTAAGTCTCACTCATTTCTTCCATCCATCCCAAAAGGTGCTCGAAACCAAGTGCGTCAAGGGCACCAAATGGAATCAGAAGCAATACAAACCTCCATTGTGAGGTTTTTATTTTCTATAAATCTCTCGGCGATGACCAACTTTTACTACAAATACAGTCACGATGTCATGCTCGACGACGTACAATATTCTGTAGTCGCCTTGTCTGATGCGCCATTCTTCACGACCCTTAAGGCGTACGGCTCCTTCGGGAAAAGGGTTCTCAGCAAGACTCTCAATACGCTTTACGATTTTTATTACGTCAGGTTTAGGTATAGATGGCAAGTCCTTTTTACGGACATTTTTACTAATTTTAACCTTATACGAGGCCATCTGCTTTTATCGCTTTTAGGAAAGCTTCAAGAGATTCTGTTTCATCATTGCGACGAGCCTCAATTGATTCGATATCTTCCAGGTCTTCGGCAATGGCGTTCGCAATAGCCATGTCGACGTATTGTGACATGGTTTGATCGGTCTCAAGCACTCGGCGTTTTAGAGCGCGTCGAACGCTCGGGCTTAAATATATAGTGGTTTTCGTATCACCATGACTCATATTTACATTATAGCGTCCAGACGTCAGAGCGTCAATATTTCATTATGAGGTTTAGCCATCCCAAAAGGTGTTCGAAACAAAGTACATCAAGAGCACCAAATGAGACATCTTAAAATCAAACAGATCAGAATGGTGTTCGACTATCTGGTCTGTTTTTGTTTTTGTGGACACACGTCGAACACCATCAGCGGAGTTGCGAAGAATTTTAGGTAAGTGGGTATAGTTTACCGGAGTAAAGATGTTATAAGAGCAAGAGTTCTAAACTGTGTCTGTTTTCTTTCGACGCTTCAAGGAACCGTTGTCCAAAGTTGCTTACAAAATCCAGGGCAAACTTTAGGAAGCGTGTTTTGTCTGCTGCCCTCTTATTTTTCAGTGCAACAACCTCGGCCGCCAGGGCGACTATGCGCTCTTTTTTGTCCGCACAGTCGCGCACCTTGTTGGGTTTTTGGCTTGCCGTTCATGACCTCAATAAGGCGTTGATGAGTCTCGGGGCTGATTAATCGTTCATGCAGGCCATTCGGATTAGTCACTTGCACTTGCTTGTTCATGCTCACTACGCCGCAGTGAAAAGGGTCAGTTAATACACGTCGCCACTTGTCAATCTTTAGGCGCGCGCGACCATTAGCAACCAGAATTACATTCATCTGTTTTCATGGCAGCCTGATGGATTGAGTTTTGGCTAGCGTATGTTTTATTCTAAGCATATGATCAGCTTTGAACTGTGTACGCTCATGGGGTTCGGACGCGGGCTCGTCGCCGCAGAGCATCCTGATGGCAGTGTGACGTATGAGCCTTCGGGTCAGACTGTAAGCCGGGCCGATGAAATGGGGCAGTTTTGGAAGAAGCATGCCGGCAGAGTCGGCCGAATCGTATGCAGCGGCGGGTGGCCCGGAGCGGCGCAAAAGATGCCCCGGCCGCCTGGCGGCAGCAGCGAAGGCGAAATGATGCGCGACCGCCTGGTACTCCATTGG
>DASRJJ010000061.1:0-3528 GCA_035649555.1 Saccharimonadales bacterium (SeqCode) | reverse complement strand
TAACTGACCCTGGTGGCATGTCCTGTTGCAGCTGTACGGCCGGGAGCATCGCCCCGACTAAATTGCCTATTGTTAAACCTTCTTCTATACCTGCGGTCGGTCGTATACCGGTTACGGCTCTCATCATTACCCTCCATTTGCTTTATCGTATTTGATTGTAGCGTAGTATGGAAAAATGCGTAAGACATATCGTTCGTTTTTTGCGCACGTACTATTTTATGCTATTATTACCGATTAAAGGAGAAAAGATGACAAAGGTTGGTCTGGGGCTGCCAGGAATTAGTGTCGCCGATGTTCGGGCCTCCGCCGAAGCAGCCGCTAGCTATGGTTTTGACAGTTTTTCGGTGTACGGCGATTTAGGCGATTTACCACCATATTCTGTCTTACATGCCAATGCTGATGTCCTGACTAACTCTACCATTCCGCATATAGGACCACTGGGCGTGCCTGTGGGTATGCAGCATGCAGAGGTTATTGCAGCAAGCGCCATGGCACTAGAAGAACAGCTACCCGGCCAATCATCTATTGGCTTGGTAAAAGGCGCCTTCCTGGATCAAATTGGTCAACGGCCAGCCACTTTGTCGCAAATGGAGGGAGCGATTCTTTATATAAGGGATCGCTTCAAATTGGGGGCTGAGAAAGCTCCCCCAATCTATATAGGGGGTTTTGGGCCAAAAACGTTAGCTATGGCAGGCAGGCTAGGCGTTGCAGGTGTCAAGTTAGGGGGCAGTGCCAACCCAGATTTAGCCAAGCAAGCCCGCCAATTAATTAATAACCCAAATGTAGAGATTATCTTAGGTGCAGTGAGTGTAATTGATGAAGACCGAACTGCGGCCCGGGCCTTAGCCCGCACAGAGGTAGCCAAATATTTAGATGTGGTCGGACCGCTCGACTCCACATTGTCGACGGACGAAAAGGCGGCATTAGATATATTTATCGCTCGCTTTAGAAGCGGTGACCCTGACGCGGCTGACTCTATAACCGACGGCTTGCTCGACAAATTTGCCCTTGCAGGTACGCCCGAAGACGCTTTGAACGCGCTCGACCGCATGCAAGGCGTGGTTGATCGTTTTGAGTTTGGTACGCCACAGGGTTTGCGTAGCCGGCCGGAAGCCATCCATTTTATAGGCCAAACTATCGTTAAAAGAAGACATCACGATGCTTGAAGCCGTAAATTCAGTAGATTTTTTAAATAACCAAGCTTTTGTAGTAGACCCTAGGGGCCAAGGTTTTGGCCTAGCCGAGTATGATTTTTTAGACGGGTATGCTAACAAGTTTTACATCCTCAGCGGCCCTAACGGTTCTTTTGTATCGCCGCGGGCTATTCCAGAAGCGCTTAGCGACTATTACGCAGGGCTAGGGGTTGCAACAGCCCCTAGAGAGCGTACATTATCCCTGCCTCCTACAAAAGACAACAATTTAACATTGGCCCAACGAGTACAACAAAGTCCTACGGCTAAATGTATTTTAGATCAGGCAAGTGGCGACTTCGTAGTTCCTTACATGCTTACGGATGAGGTACAAACCCTCGCCAGGGGGTTGGGTCATAGAATGTTGGCAAGGCCTGGTGCTAGTCGCGCCCTGGCCGACAAAGAGGTGTTTCAGCTTTTGTTGGCTGACATCTCGCTGCCCATACAGCAAGAAACAGGTTTAGAGGTGGCGATTCCTTCGCTTAGCTTTGTAGCGCAAGACAGAGCGGCCGCAATGCACGCATATCTAGAGTTGAGTCAACAAGGGCGAAAAGGCTTAGTGGTTGTCAAACCTAAAAGCGCATCGGCCTTGGGTATTTTTGTGCTTGGCCCAAAGCAAGGTTTTGCTGGCTTAGAGCAGATACTCGACACCAAATTTGCCGAGGATGAACGCGTACTTTTGGAAACGTTTGTTAAACACAATCATTCACCGTCAATGCAAGGATTTAGGCTGCCTGATAGTCCATATAGCCATTCGTACATGGGTAGACAATTTATCTCGATGCAAGATGGGCGCATTGAATATGACGCCAGTCAAATACCCTTCGACACTCCGAAAGGCCCGATAAATAACGAGACAGCCGCGCGTATGAGAGCGCTTAATAATGCGTTGGGCGATTTGGTGATTGCTCCGAATGGAATTGCGGGAATAGCCGGCTTCGATAGCGTCATCCAAACGGACAATAAGGGTAATCTAGTCGATCTAAAATTGACAGAGCTTAACTTACACTTGCCAAGCACCTTTGCCGTACATACGGCTATACAAAAATTATTTCCAGAGGGGTTTACGGGTATTGCTTACAACCGTAATGTGCCGCTTCTTCCAGGGGAGACGTTCGAAGACTTCATGCGACGAAACGCTCCAAGTCTTGTGCATGGCCAAAAGCAATTTGGCATGCTGCCGTTAAACGGCAGCTTTCCGGATAAAGTAGATGTTATACTGTTTGCCAGGGATAAAGCCCATCTACAGCAGCTACAAGCAAGCATTACATGAACAAACCGCGCATTTTAATCACTACATCGAACATCAGCTCACCAAAGCTTGGGAGTATTACGGGCGACACCGACCTCATTTACTCGGATACCATCTCGGCACAAGCAGTAATTAAGTCTGGCGGCATGCCCGTATATATGCCCGCAATAGCAGTACTTACCGAAGAAGATCTAAAAGCTTATCTCGAAACGGTAGACGGTGTGCTGTTTACCGGCGCTGACACAGAGGTCAACCCTGTTTATTATGACGAAAAGACCACCCACCAAAAGGGAAGGGTCGACGACGAAAAGGACAAAGTAGACCTACTGTTGGCTAGGTTAGCCTATGCCAACAAACTACCGATGTTAGGCATCTGCAAAGGTATGCAACTGATCAATGTTGCCCTGGGTGGGTCGCTTTACCAAGATGTGACCGCGCAGCACGCCGGCAGAGTTACGCATGCACTAAGGGGCAAGCGCAGCCAGATTACTCATGACGCGCAGCTAGCTGAGGGCTCTTTGTTAAAGCACATCTTTAAACAACAAAAGGTAGGACTTAACGGTGGCCATGATCAAGCAATTAAAACCCTTGCAAACGCTTTGCACCCCGCAGCGATGGCCGATGACGGCATTGTTGAAGCCTACGAAGGTAAGGATTACCCCTTTCTTGTGGGCGTCCAGTTCCACATTGAGCTTCGCGCTGAAGAACCCCAAATTGCCGGCTTACTCCGCAGTTTTGTAAACGCTTGCCTTAAAGTCTAGTATGCCTTAGACAAATCCTTTAGCTCTAACAGGCGGCTAATGGCGCCTATTAGTACGTGTTCCGCATTAAAACCAGCCGTGCCCGGCATGCTACCTTCGTCAAAAATATCCTGCTCGCCAAATTGGCGAATGGCGTCGCGACTACGCGGTGTATCGGGTGGAAACGCCTTTGGAATTTGTCTGCGTGTAGCGGCCAAATGCGCCATGCGGAATTGTATAAACTCGTCAATAAGCCTGGCCAACGCTACTGTACTGTCGGCGTCGAGCTGCAAACGCCCGGCTTGTAACAGATCGATGATATTTTGACCTTTTTGCGAAAGTTGTG
>DASRJJ010000060.1:0-2655 GCA_035649555.1 Saccharimonadales bacterium (SeqCode) | reverse complement strand
ATCGATTTCGCTGATGTCGCTGCTTTGGTACCGGGTGCTACCAACGTAGGTATGATTCAATCGATCGACATGTATGTAGATTTTGGAAGTCCAAGCTTTCTTTCGCCGTACGGGCCTCCCTCCGATTATTGGATGGAGCTAATGTGTGACGGCCAGGTTATTGGCCAGCGATTGGTTCAGGTTCATAGTAGTCGTAAAATTGGCAAAAAAGACAACAACCCGTTTCTGCACCTGCCTCCAGCACCCGAAGATTTGCCAAAACAGACGGCACAACCTTTTGGCAGAGAACACGAAGACATGAACCTCTCGGTAATTGCAGTTCCAGTACAGATCCTATCGTCAGCGAGCGACCGGAAATTTAGGCGAAATCTGCCCGCGCGGGCACACAAGGAATACCTAAGTGACTCAAGACTGTTACAAATTAATTCCAATCGTAATTGTGCAGTAGCCCATTTTGCTGTCACCGCTAGCTACTAATGTAATTTGGCATATTAAAAAGATCGGAGCGCTCCGATCTTTTTAATTGAAGTTTTATCTAAGCTTTGGTTAGTAAGCTGTCGATAGCCAATATTTTTTTATTTTTGGTTTTTATTAGCTCGAAAGCTAACCCACTCTTTGTTTTAACCATTATTGCCCTCGTTTTTTATTTTATTTTTAACGTTTTTGTTTGTGATCACAACACGTATTATTATACATAATTCTTATGTTTTGTCAATACGTACAGTTCACTCTTGCGTATTGTAGCATTCCGGTCAAGCTTTGCAACCCAGAAATTTTACCGAACAGTAACAGCAATACTATACTAAAAGTATGAGCATACGATCCAAAAAAATAGCAGAAGGAAAAACAAAAATTATTTGGGAGGTTCCCGGCACAAGCAAGGTACTCATCGAAAGCAAGGATGACATAACTGCTGGCGACGGGGCCAAACATGACCTTTTAATCGGCAAGGCTGTACCCGCTACTCGTACGACTGTTAACTGTTTTAAGCTTTTGGAACGAGCGGGGATCCCTAACCATTTTATCTCCGAAGAAAACGACCGAACTTTCCGTGCTAAACGGGTCAATATGATTCCTGTCGAGCTAGTTGCACGGCGCTACGGGTACGGGTCTTACCTTAAACGACATCCAGAGGTCGCCCGCGGCGCACACCTCGGTGGTTTAGTCCTAGAATATTTTGCAAAGGATGACCCTAACCATGACCCCATTTTGGCATACGATTTTGACCGCGGGGTTGTACGCCGCCATAATGCCGCACAACCTATCTCGCCAGAAAGTCTTATAGACGAAGAACCAATTACAAAATCACCCTTTGGTTTAAGCAGGGGTGAACTAATGCAACTGGGCCAGCTTACCATCGCCACATTCAAGACCTTAGAAGCTGCCTGGGCCAAACAGGATGTAGTTATGGCCGATCTAAAAATTGAGGCCGGTCGCGCCCCAGCCCTAGTGGTAGCAGATGTTATTGACAATGATTCTTGGCGGCTATGGCCAGGCGGCGACCCAGAGCAAATGATGGATAAACAACTATACCGCGAGGGGCGCCTCCCGCTCGATGCGATTGCCGACAAATACGCCTTAGTTGCAGCAGCGACAGACCGCTTTGCCGAACTTAGCATGTAAAACGCAATCGAACTGGAATTTAGGGCTTTATAAGCATGGTGTTGTTAAAGTCATTGTTGTCGATAATTATATCGGCGAGCTGTCTGTACTGCTCGAAATAAGGCACGTCATATTTTTCCTTCAAGCTTTCTTTAAGTGCTAGGTAGGAACCAGGGTTTCTATGTTGATCTCGTTTTCCAGCCCTCTCTTTAGTCGTATCAGGGGAAACGTCAAGCAAGACGGTTACATCTGTATACTCACATATAGCAGGATCTAACAAGTAAATGCCATCACAGATAATTACACCGTCAGATGCTACTTGCAACTCAACCGAGAGATGTTTTTCGCCAGTTCGTTGGTCCCATGCAGCTGACAGCTGTAACTGTCCGAGACTACGCAATGCCTTTACGTCAGACTTAAATCTATCCCAGCTATACCAGTTTTTAGGATTAGCTTCTCGCTCGATAGCTTCAGCATTGTTGTCATCGAACGCCTTATATATTCTTCTTCGTCGCTCCAATGAGCCATACGTTAAATACCAGTCTGTTCTGACGATGACGCTCTCGCGGCTTAGTTCCCTCTGTACATCATTACAAAACTCTGTTTTGCCAGCACCGCTTAGGCCACAAACGAATATGACCTGGCGGCCGTCAGACGAAAGTGAATTCTCAATTGCTGAAGTAATTTCTGGGGCCATTGCGTAAAACGATGACGATGTTGTTTAGCAGCTTGGGACCTTTAAAAATATAAACAACAATCGAACGTTCGTACAGCCCGGCTACAAAACCAAGAAAAAAGCCCCACCAATGTAGGGCTTTTTTCTTGGTTGCGGGGGCAGGACTCGAACCTGCGACCTCGTGGTTATGAGCCACGCGAGCTGCCACTGCTCCACCCCGCGTCGTAAAATTTAAGTATACCAAACAGAGGTGATATTGTCAATCATTCGCGCCGCGGTGGAAGAAAAAGTCCATCCAGGCCTGGAAGTTTTTTTGGTAGGTTGGCCGCTTGTCCTCGGCCTTGGCTTCGGTTTTTTTGCCGTTTGGCGAGTCGACG
>DASRJJ010000059.1:0-2400 GCA_035649555.1 Saccharimonadales bacterium (SeqCode) | reverse complement strand
TTGCCTACAACGATGGCAAAATTGGCCAGGGCCGCGAAGCCGCCAAGACCTACCTACAGCAAAATCCTAAAATTCTAGAGGAAATAAGCAAAAAAGTCCGCGAAGCCGCCACTAAGGAGTAGTTGTGGATGATCTATCCATCAAGCCTAACCCTACGCTAAAAGATTTGCAGGAATATGTGGCTAAAGCGGTTAAGATGCGCGGGTTTGACAAAGACACCGTCGAGCAACGTTTTATGCTACTGCTCGAGGAAGTTGGTGAATTTGCCAAGGCTGCGCGCGGCCACGCTGGTATGAAATTCGCCGGCGACACCAAAAAGAAAGAGCTAACGCACGAAGCCGGCGACGTGCTAAACGTACTACTTGGCATCTGCAATCTCCTTGATATTGACCTCGAGCAAGCTTACCGCGAAAAAGAAGAACTCAACAAACAGCGTACTTGGCAATAGTACGGCTAGTACCTATTTAATGTTCCAAAAAAAGGGCGTATCATAGCCAAGTGAGCGTTGAACTTATAGTGCGCCCCGGCCCTTGTTGATCGCCTAGTACGCAGACTCGCTAAAAGATAGGGTACAATAATAGCCATGAAAATCACGGCTATTACCCAGCAACAAAAGCGGGCCGACCGGTATTCGATTTTTGTTGATGGCAAGTATGCTTTTAGTTTGAGCGAATCCGGGCTGATTGAGAGCCGTCTGGTCAGCGGGCAAGAGCTGACTGTCGCCGAACTGACTGCACTTAAAAAGACTGCCGGGCTAGACAAAGCCTATGGCCTGGCTTTGCGGTATGTAGCAATCCGCCCCCGGAGCGAAGGCGAGCTGGCCGACTATTTTCGCCGCAAGCAGGTGGAAACGTCCGACGCCGAACAAATCATGCAGCGTTTACGGTCCTTCGGTCTAGTCGACGATATGGCTTTTGCTAAAGCTTGGGTGACTAACCGTCGGTTACTAAAAAGTGTCAGTAAACGCCGTTTACGCCAAGAACTCCAACAAAAACGGGTAGCATCAGATATCATCGACGGGGCACTACAAGATGACGAAGCCGACGATCGCCAAGCCCTCCGTGAACTCATAGAGAAAAAACAACACCGTTACCCCGACAAGCAAAAATTTATGCAATACCTGGCTCGGCAAGGCTTTAGCTACGATGATATTAAATCGGCATTAACCAAAGCACAAGAGTCTTGACTAATGTTCCGAAGCTAAGTATGATCATTAATCTATGGAACAAAAGCCATATTCTTTTAGTAGTTGCACTAAGCCAACACCTATCCGTACACCGGATAGTCCTTATGAACAGCTTGTGTTCGAGGCAAAGATTGGAAATGGTATAGGGCTAGATCTAAGGCCACCCGAAGTTCCCAAAAATAAAACTTCTGTTGGGCCGCTTGAAGTTGTAGATGTGCTAGGGCAGGTAGTGGCGGAAGGGGAGATTGGGCTTATGCCACAGCCTCAGCCCGAAGTGGCTCCGTCCCCTCAAGGTCCTGAACCACAATCCGATCTTTAGAGATCTCGACAATTTGGGTCCGGTCAATACCTAAGTTACCACTGGTAAATGTTTTTAAGAGCGACCGTGACACGTAGAGTTTTTTAATCATCATCGATTGCACCTCGGTGGCGTAATCGGTTACCTTGCCAATTTTTTGCCGGTTAGTGGTTACCACGTGTTTGCCAAGCAACTCAAACCGCAGGGACATGACCTCTTTTAAACGCACAAGCTCGGACGATTCGGTAAGAGCATCGACGTCGTTGACTACAAAACCTTGGGGTAGAAGGTCGCGGATGTCTTGCTCAAGCAATATCAGCTTTTTACGGTCAGTGTCCTGGCAATAAAAACCCTCAATTTTAAGGTTATTGGGGTTAATAATGGGGCCGAACGTTGTGCCAACCTGTGTACCGGTTCGCAAGCTCATAATTGGCCGATTTAAGAGTGTGGCACTCAACTGTAACATAAGCCCAATTATACCAGTGATTACTGGGGATGGTATATTTGAAGGTATGACACTAAAACTTATCCGAAGTGAACTGTTCCACGCCCAAGTCGCCTTGTTTGTAGCTATTGCCTTGCAAGTTACAGTATGGGGTATTAATGGCCAATTGTTGGTTGGGCCGCAATACGTGCTAATCCCGATCGAAATTGTTCTTGCGCTTGTTATTGGTTTTACGAGCCGGGCAAAACAAAACAGTACGTTTAACCATTTCTTTTCACTGGGGTTGCTTGGCTTGATCTCGGTCGTTAATGTTAGCTCGCTAGTGTTGGTGTCGCACTCGTTGATTATTGGGCATCATAGTATTGCTGGGCCGGAGCTGCTTGGTTCGGCTGTCGCCATCTTTATAACTAATATTATTGTGTATGCCTTATGGTATTGGGAAATTGACAGCCCGGCATTTACCAAAGCTAA
>DASRJJ010000058.1:0-5207 GCA_035649555.1 Saccharimonadales bacterium (SeqCode) | reverse complement strand
CTTTGATTTGCCGATTACTCCTATTGTAGAGCAGACAGCCACGCTGTTAGACCAAGACACTCGACAAAGTATACGTATTGGCTATGTAGCCGTATCATCCTTGCGCGAGACAAACAATAGTACCTTGCTGAACCCGAACAGGCTAGCCAAGGTCCCAAACGTTACCCTAACTGCAAAGGAAATCGTCGCCAATGGTCTGGCATGGCTACATCATCCCTTTACCTTCAATTTAAGTCCTCGATTCGGTGCCAAAACCCACAACAGTACGCTAAAAATTCTAGCCAGGTTGGTACTCAACCCACGTGAATTTACTATTTCAGAGCTCCGGCAAGCCAGTGAAGCCATTTTGGGCGAATCGCTTGACCCGGCAAACTTCTCGCGCACAGCCATGGGCTACCTGGGTATCATTCCTACAGACTACGAGACTAGTGGAACAGAAGGCCGACCGGCCCGGTTGTACACTATGCCGCCATCAATTCTTGAGGGGTAGCAGTTAGCGGAGCTTTATTTCGTGTTCTGCTGGTTGCGCCAGGGTAATTTCGGCGCTGGTGCGGTTTTTGCGATGACGGCGGCGTTTGCGCTTGGCCGGTTCGCCGGGAACCTTGGCGGTATCAGTTGCATTTTTAGTATCTTTAAACAACAAATTGCCCAGGCGCAATGTTTCGGCCGGCAGTACCTCTACAGGTTGCTGTGCAACTTTAGGCTGTACGGGGTTAACGACCGGCTTCGGGGCTGGCCTGGGTTCTGCGGGCTTTTGTTCAACCGCATATTGTTCCCGAATATCCATTTCGATTTTGTCGCGGTGTACACCGTACAAATTGCGGCTACTGGTTATAATCGCTTGGGAATTATCAACTTGCACCTCGGGTAAATCAAGTGTAATACCAGAGAACGCCTGCGACTTCTCGCCATTAACCGTCATGCTGATAATAAAGTAACGGTTGTGCATATGGATAAGGTCATGCTCGCTAAATTTAGGGTCGAAATAGCGCTGCATGGTCCGGGCGTCGTCGGCACTAATACGAAAGGTCACAATCGAACCAACGTTGCCAAACACCGCGTCTTTGACTTCCGGCATCATCTGGGCAACGTATTGGTTGGCAACAGTTAGGTACAGGCCGTATTTTCGCGCCTCGCTTAAAATGGTCGAGAAGCTGTCGGTCGCAAAATTCTGGAATTCGTCCACGTACATATAAAATGGCACGCGTTCTTCGGCCGGAATGTTTGCCCGGCTCATGGCCGCCATCTGCATTTTGGTCACGATTAGCGAACCAAGCAGGGCAGCGTTATCTTCGCCCACCAAACCGCGCGACAAGTTAACCACCAAAATTTTGCGCTCGTCCATAATTTGGCGGATGTTAAAGCTGCTCTTTGGCTGGCCGATGATATTGCGCACCAGCGGGTTGGCCGTAAACGCGCCGACTTTGTTAAGCACCGGCGCAACAGCTTCGGTAGCAAATTTTTCGTTCCAACTGGCAAATTCGACATTCCAGAAGTTTAAAACTACGGGGTCGTGAACGTAGGTTAATACCTCTTTGCGGAACTTTTTGTCGATGAGCATGCGGGTGATGTCCAACATCGTGGCGTTGGGGTAGTCCAGCAGGGCAAGGATGGTGTAGCGCAGGATGTATTCCAAACGCGGACCCCACGATTCAAACAAACGCTTGAGCACGCCAATTAACTCGGAACAAGTGTGCGTTTTAAGCTTGGGGTCGTAGACTTCCAGCGGATTAAAGGCAATGGGGAACTCGGTGTCAGCGGCGTTAAAGTACAACACGTCTTTAATGCGTTCCTCGGGGATGCGCTTTAAGATGTTTTGCGCGTAGTCGCCGTGCGGGTCGATGACGGCAAAACCGAAGGGGCTGTAGACGTCCGAAATGGTCAATAGCTCTAGCAAAGCCGATTTACCAACACCAGTCTGCCCCAAAATGTACAAATGCCGGCCGCGGTCGTCGCGGGGCATGCCAAAGGCGGTGTTGTGGCCACGGAAATTTGTAATAGCCACCGGGCTAATCGCTGGGTTGTACTGGTCGGTTACTAAGGGCAAGTTGGCTGGCGGTTCGGCAGTTTGGGCGTTGGCCCACAAAATGTACGGCGTCTCCACGTTGGTGTGCGGCAAGTGGTACAGCGTAGCAACCTCTTCGATGTTCATCACAAAACTTTTTTTGCCAAAGTTGCGGCTTTGGTATTCGGGTAAGTGCGTTTGGTCGACTGTTCTGGCTTGCGTAAAACCGTTTAAATAGGTGGTATTAAACTGTTTGTAGCTGGCGGCAATAGATTGCAAGCGCAATTTAGCCTGCTGCTCGGTGCCTTGCCCGCGGTACACAATGCGCAGCAAGGTGTCGTAGGCCAACTTTTGACCTTTGGTTTCGGCACCTTTGGCGCGCAACTGTTCGAATTCGGTTAATTTTGGGGCAGCTAAAGATTGCTTGTCAGTGGCCGTTAGCATCTTCCAAATAGAGGCCGAGCCGGTTTTTAGATTAGACAGGTACTTTTCGTTCTTTTGCTGCCATTTGTCAGATGCTGGGCGAATGATTAATTGCAACCAGGCTTCTTCGTTTTCTTCAAATTTTGCAAGCGTAGCGGTAATGGCAGCCAAGGGGTCCACCTCAAAACTTTGGAAAGTTTTAATGGGCAATACATCGCTTTGGTTAAGATGCATTTCGCTCATAACAGTGGTAAGGTAAGTGCGCTGGCTGGCAGCGTAATCCTCTACCTCCGAAATATGCACGGTAGGGTACTGGGCGTAAATCTGCTCCTCGACAAAATCTTTAAGATAGGTCGGCACCCACACATAAAAACCAATGCGTTTGTTAATAACCGCAATCTCAAAACTCAATTGTTCGCGTTTGGCACCCTTAAAAAAGCTGCCCGAAGCTTGCACCAGCAAACCCTGCAAACTGGCAAACATCTGCTCCGCCGCTAGGGCCTTTTTATCGTTGGTGCGGGGCACCTGCAAAAGCAGCACAGTACCGGTGTTGGCAGCCTCTGGTTTCATAGCGTAAATTATACTATAAAATTTTTAAAAAAGCAAGCATAAACGTCTTTGTCACACCAGAACGCACAAGGAACTTTTGCGCTTTGGCGTAACAAACGACAGCAAGTATCGTGATAAGCTGTACATATGGCTACTAAGACAAAATCCAAGGAACTTACACCTCGACAAAAAAGCGAGCTAACTGCCGGCGTTAAAAAAACTGTTAAGCAGTACAAAAAAACTCTACAGCTTTTATCAAAGACATGACCATCAAAAGGTTAACGCTTAGACAAGCCGAGTTTGTTGCTCATAGACTTGTTATTGAGTTAATGAGCTCGACGACAGAACCAATACCCTCATTTGACACTCGAGAACCAGGAAAACTAGAAAGCTGCTTAGCAGAACCATTTCAGACCTTCGATGGAAAGTATTTGCATCACACATTCTTTGAGAGGGCAGCCGTATTATTTTATCTCATTACAAAAAATCATTGTTTTGCCAACGGCAATAAAAGAATGGCAGTCACTTTGACTATGCTCTTCTTCTATACAAATAAGCGCTGGCTGTATGTAGACCCAAAGGTTCTATATAAGATCTCATGCGACGTTGCCAACAGTGACCCGAAGGAAAAAGAGGTAATACAAACGGCATTAGTGATGTTCTTTAAAAAATTTCAAGTCCCACCCCCTAAATCTAACAAAAAGGCATAGGCATAAAACAGATTACGCCCCGCTAGCAAATCTTACTGTTATAGATAAACTGTCGAATGCTTATCTCCACATGCATAAAATCCCTGCAAAGCTAAACACTTTTACTTGGTTATGAGGGTGGCTAAGAAGATTGAGTGCGCGTGTGCGCTAAAAGAGTAAACTCTACTCAACATCTTGTTAGCCACCCTTCGGTACCCCTGTTACTTACACCGTTTTGAGACGATGTGTTCGCTCACTGCAGGGCAACAGCTTTACTCTTGGGAGAGTTGGTTTAGAGGGTCTTGTCGCGGAAACCGTCGCTGTGCGGGTCACTGCCGCCGATAGGGTCGACATCCGTCTCGTCCGAGGTGGCGCTGCGCTTCGGGAACAGGGACGGCGACTCATTGTCGGCGAACAGTTTTTTGAAGAACTTGACGATCCACTTGATGGCACGGATCAGGATGTCGGCGACCAGGGCAACCGTGATGAGCAGTCCGATAGCAAACGCGATCAGACCATCCTTCCAGTCGTCGCCCGACGCGGCCATGATAATCCCGATGATCACACCGAGCCAGAACGCCACGAAAGCAGCAATTCCCCTCATAACCTGTCTGAACATGGTCTCCACCTTTCGAGGTGAATCCACGCAATGTCCCTGACAACGCCATTGTCGTCAGAATCATCACTTCCAGGATATAGGCTCCTAGCACACCTTTTGTCTCTATGTTTACGAGACCACAATATTTTATAATTTTTTAATGTTTTTTTCAACAATTTATTGTATAGATACCTTGAGAAAAAATATATTACATGGTATTGTATACATCTACTTTTGTTGAGCGCTTTGTGCTGCTCCAAAGTACATTAACAATCCGTTTGTTTACCTTACGTTATTTGGACAAGCCAGGCCGCCAGCAAGTGGTTTTACTTGTCCAAATAACTACTATTTTGTGAAGGGAGGTGCTTCATTGCTCCTCGTAGCGATTGTTGCCACAGCAACTGCCCTTGTGATTGGTCTGCTGATCAGGAAACCGCTGTTGCCGTACCTAGTACGTCGAGGGTTGGTTTTTGAAGATCGGCGCATTACGTGGTTCGAGTACGGAGTCATAGCGTCGCTTGCTTGCCTCGTTATAACCCCCGGAGTGCTCATTATCGGGAAAGAAATGTCGGTTAACGCGACACTCCGAAACGAAGAATGGTTCAACGGAGTCGAGATCGTCCCCAACCCGATAGCCACACAATGCCACCCCGGCAAAAAAGGCGAAAGCGAGAGCTCCGGCCGCAGCAACTGCACGCATTCGTACAACACGAACGTGAAGTACGAATGGGAAGAAGAATCGTGCACGACGGACAAAGACGGCAAAGAGACGTGCACGGAGTGGACAGAGGAGGCTTACATCTATGCTCCTTACGCCACCGTGGAGTACCGGTATCGTATAACTGATTCGCTCGGCGGAGAATACACTTTCCCCGGCGTCTACGTGGCCAACGATGCCAAGCCGTACTACACCAACCGCGCCATTCCAGGGAACATCCCCCGG
>DASRJJ010000057.1:0-9147 GCA_035649555.1 Saccharimonadales bacterium (SeqCode) | reverse complement strand
CGCTAATAAGCAAACAGTGCTCAGCAAAGAAGTGTGGGCCAGTTACCGCACGGCCTACGAGGAGTTAAGTTTGCAAACTGCAACAGGCTGGTACAAGCTCAATCTTAAAAGTGGTGCCGCTAGCGAAATTAGCGAGCCGAGCAGCTATGCCAATCGGATTTTTGCTACCAACCAAGCCGGCATGCAAAGTTTGTGGGTCGATAAAAGCTCGTTGCAGCTACACGACATTTCTAGCGCCAAAAGCACCGCTCTCCATACCCAAGACGGGCTGACCTACCCAGTGCGTTGGCTCACCGACACAGCAGCTATTTTTAGGGTGAGTACTGGGCAGGAAATTGCTGACTATATTATCAGCAGCCAGGGTGGGGCTGCCCGCAAACTGGGTATTGTATCTGGCACGTTCGGCATCAACCCAGCATTTTAATGACCCAAGATATTACTTCATTCCAACAAACCGTGCGGGAATATTACCAAACGTACGGCCGGCATGACTTGCCATGGCGCCGCCCTGATCCGGACGGTACATTTGACCCTTATAAAATTATGGTGTCCGAAATAATGCTGCAGCAAACGCAAGTACCGAGGGTCATCCCAAAGTTTGGGCAATTTTTGCACCGCTTTCCAAATGTATCAAGCTTGGCTGACGCGCCGCTGGGTGAGGTGCTAAAAATTTGGAGCGGCCTGGGGTATAACCGTCGCGCCAAGTTTTTGTGGCAAGCAGTTCAAGCCATACAACAAAGGTTTGGCAGTAGGCTGCCAACTACCAAGCAGGAGTTGGTGGGCCTACCGGGCATTGGACCGAATACGGCTGGCGCAATCTTAACATACGCCTACAACCAGCGGCAGGTATTTATCGAAACCAATGTCCGCACGGTATGCATTCATCATTTTTTTGCAGACGAATCCAAGGTAGCCGACAAAGACCTAGAAAGAGTGGTGCAAAGCGTTTTGCCAAGCAGTGATTACCGCGAGTGGTATTGGGCGTTAATGGACTACGGTACGCACCTAAAACAAGTTATTGGCAACGTTGCCCGCCGCAGTACGATGTTTGCCAAACAGTCTAGGTTCGAGGGTTCTAAACGGCAAGTTAGGGGAGCCGTACTCCGGTATTTGCAGGGAGCACAGCTAACAAAAGCTCAACTTGTTAAGCAAATTTCGGACGAACGACTCGAAGCAGTACTAAACGATCTGCAAAAAGAGGGGCTAATTGTACACAGCAACGATGCATACATGCTGCCCTACATGTGATATTATTTGGTAAAGACTATGAACCCTCAAAGCGCCACAAAGCCAGTTATGGATATTTCGGCACCCCGTGCCCAGGCCCAAACTATCGCTACACCCCCGGCATCTTCTAGCCAGAT
Organism: Saccharimonadales bacterium (SeqCode); assembly: GCA_035649555.1. Lineage (GTDB taxonomy): Bacteria > Patescibacteriota > Saccharimonadia > Saccharimonadales > UBA4665 > DASRJJ01. The sequence goes on along the minus strand of DASRJJ010000057.1, from coordinate 7,783 downwards.
TCCTGTAGAGTCTGCACCATTTAACCCCGAACCAGCCAAGCCGGCAGTTCCGGCCAACCAAGAACATCCTACCCACACCCAAGCACCCAGCAAGCCTTTACCGGCCAAGTCGGGTGCGCCAGTCGGTGTTATAACAGTCGCTGTTTTGGTTATGATGCTTCTTTCGGCTGCAGCCGTTATTGTCTACGCTACTTCGCAGACTGCATAAGAGATTTTGATGATTGTATTTGACTCACTGGATGACGCGCAAGTTGCGGCTATGCTCCAAAAAGGTGCCGTCGGGATTATTCCAACCGACACAATTTATGGTATTGTTACCCGGGCGGGCGATGCACAAGCCGTTGACCGGCTATACCAACTCAAGCAACGGCCAGATGAAATCCGCAGTGGTACGGTAATCGCTGCCAGTGTACAACAATTGGTTGATTTAGGAATTGACCGAGCGGCGATTCAGCAAGTCGCCCACCTCTGGCCAAACCCGCTCAGTATTGAATTGCCCGTACCCGAAGAGCTATCCCATCTGTATCAAAGCGGGGCGCACCGTGCGTTCCGGGTGGTGGCCGATCCGCAGGTCCAAGCCTTTTTGCACAAGACTGGTCCGCTACTAACCACCAGCGTCAATAGGTCAGGCATGCCACCGGCTACTAATTTGGCACAGGCACAAGCTTATTTTGGCGACAAGGTAGATTTGTATGTGCAAGGTGGCGAGCTGGGTAATCGGCCACCATCAACAGTTGCTGTGTTTAAGGATGACAAAGTGCAGGTGGTTCGCCCGGGGGCTGTTACAATAAACGAATCGGGAGAAATCGTATGACATTCGATGAATATCAAAAGCAGGCTTTAACCACTGCCCACAACACCCACGAACCACTTATGGAAAAAACAATTTGGGCTATGGGCGTGGCTGGCGAAGCAGGCGAAGTTGTCGAAAAATGGAAGAAAATCGTGGCCTACAAAGAAGGCAAAACTACCCAAGAAGACCTAGATGAGTTGGCCAAAGAACTTGGCGATGTGGTGTGGTACATTGCTGTCATGGCGCATTCGCTTGGATATTCATTCGACGAAATCATGCGTCGCAATGTCGAAAAGCTCAAAAGTCGCAAGGCGCGTGGCGTTATTACTGGCCAAGGCGACAACCGATGATTATAGCGTTAAAAGTGTGGGACTAGTGACGTAGCGGGTTATCCACAGTATAATAGGGGGTGCTTACAACAGTTGGCCTTACTATGGAACACAAAGGAACAAAGGACTGGTCCGATTACGACGACGAGGACGGCGAGCGCAAATCAACAGAATTGCCAAGGCCCCGTCCTGAAGTTGTGCCCAAACCACCAGAGCGTCGGGCGCCGATGTTTGATTTGGGCCTTATTTATGACCGCGGGGATATGCCCCGTGAGACGCTTAAACCAGTGTCGGAAGAGCGTGACCACGTCCAGCCCGAGTTGGCGCAAGGCGTGTCGCTGGGCACGCCAGAGCTTTCGGCGGTAACCCCACCGGCACCAGGCCCTTCACTCGAACAAATTGCCCAGCTTGAAACTTCTAAAGCCCAGACACACCTCCAAGAAACAACGGATGATGAAGAGGACGCAGAAGAAAATGCCAGGGAGCCCTCCACCCCCTCCCAGCCCAGTAACCCCCCGGCGGATAACCGTCCGGCCGAACGGGTAACATCGCCCCGCCCAGAACAAACTATCGACGAAGACCCCGTACTGTCAAGTCGTGAACCACCTTATAGTAACCCTCTAGCGCAGCCTACCGGAGCCTATTTGCCCCCAAAGGTGATAGAAACGACGGCCAGCCCAGATGATTTTCAGCCTGATCACCAACCCTATCTAGCACACCCCATTGTCCCGCCAAGGCCACCAATTTCGCCTGCGGCCAGTGGCGGTAATAATAATTTACCCCCACCACCCCCGCGGATTCCGGGTGGAACCTATGGTCCGCCATATGGCGGTGGTCCCCACAATCCTAATGTTCCCCCAACCTATTCATCGGCCTATAACACGGCGCCTAATACAGCCAATCTCGTGACCCAAAGAAAACTCGAATTTGAGCTAAGCAAGATGCGTAGGCAAAGAGCAGCGATGATGATCGTTGTGGCGGCACTGACTTGGTATTTTGCCCGTCGCCCGATTAAACCATTACGCGAGCAAGTAAAGCGTCTAGAAAAAGCAACAGAGCAACAAAACGAGCAAATCGCTCGTCTTACAACCGAGCAGCACATGGCCCAACAGCGCCTGGCCGAACAACAACGGCAAATCGAACAGTTCACTAAACCCGGGCTTAATACCTTTGAGCAACAAGCTGCAGTCGCTTTTAATATGCAGCATGGTCTTAAGCCGATTGGCGAGCAAGTAAAAGTTGTTGGACAGCCAGAACCAGGGGCTAGTGCGTCGCCTAACCAGCGGTATGAAATTGCCGGCTCGTATAGCACCGTCGTGAATGAGAAGAATCAGGTGGCCCCCAACGCTATTACATATGGCGAAGCTTACCAGCGGGACGTAGCTCGTGAACGTCAACCTAACCCCTTTGGCTCGCGCCGATTTTCTGGCGGTGGTGGGGGTTTTGGTGGCCCCATGGTTAGTGGTTCTAACAACCCTCTTTCCTCCAATTCGGTGCCCATTGGGCCGCCCGCCCCACAAGAAGATACGCTGGCAGACGTCCCTAAACCAAACCCGGTAGTTTCGGCAATCACAAGTCCTTGGCTATGGCTGTGTGCCGGTATTTTGCTAGTCGCCTTTTTTGCCGCAGCAACTATTTAGTTAGTAAATTCGTGGCGTAGCCATTCGTCTAGGCTGTTGCCGCCACCGGCACTAATGCAGAGTACTAAATCGCCATTGTCGGCATGTTGCCGGATAGAGTGCTTAAGCGTTGCGTCAAGCTGGGACGGCGTCGTGTGGGATTGTGCCTGGCTGTTTAGCAGTTGGGCTAGGTCGGTCGGTGACAGCAGCTTAAGGCTGGTGTCTTCGCGGGCGAGGTAGCTCGGCACAATGTACAGGTGTTTGACGTCGTCGAACAAATTGGTAAGTTCATCTTTTATAAAATGTTGGCGGGTGTTGTGTAAGCCTTCGTACACCACCACGACCTTGTTGCCGGCCAGTTCGTGCGCCATTTGCAATGCACCCCGAATTTTAGGTGGCGTATGCGCATAATCGCTGTAGATGTGCGGGACAATCTGCTCAAAACGCCGGCCAATACCGGGGAAGGTGTTGAGGTGGGGTAGGAGTGATTCAACGGGCTTATTGAGCAGGTGCGACATAGCCTGGGCCACCGTCCAAGCGTTTTGGCGGTTGACCAGACCAGGTAGCTGTAGCCCTTTGGCGATACCTGGATCGGTTTGGTTGATTTGTAGTAACCGTTCGTTTGGCTGTAGTTGTAGCCGTTCTAGGTCTGTATCCCAGATTACAGCGGTGTCGCTTTGGTCGAGAAATTGCCGAAAGGCGGCATAATAATCTTCGCGCGAGGGGAAGACATCGGGGTGGTCCCAATCAATACCAGTGATGATGCTCAGGCGGGGGTGAAACGACAAAAAGTTGCGGTCATATTCGTCGGTCTCGTAAATGAAATATTCGCCCGACGGGTTAAATTCGCCCATGTCGGCAAAGCTGGATTTGGCAGCTACTGAGTGACTCTCGGCAATCCCCAGTTGCTTGCATAGCCAAATGGTCATGGCTGTGGTAGTAGTTTTGCCGTGCGTGCCCGCGATGGCGATTAGCTTTTGGTGTTTTTGTTCGAGTAGAGCGTTTAAAAACTCATCGCGCTTAGTGGCCTTAATGCCATGCTCTTTACAAAAACGCAACTCCTCTGGTTCGGCCTGCTCTTTTACGATTGCCGAGCTGAATACCAGCCAATCAATTGGTTGTTTGGCATGCACTGCGGCAATTTGTTCGTAACTCTGGCCAGCATGGATATTGTTGATTCCGTGCTCCCGCAGGTATGTAAAATAGGAGCTGTCTTGTTTGTCCGAACCCGAAACTGTAAATCCGGCCTTGTGGGCAATAAGCGCCAACGGCCCAATACCGGTACCCCCAATGCCAGAAAAGTAGACATGCATACCACTATGCTACACTGGTAACAGCGTAATTAAAATAATAGACCGGCTATTTTTGGCGACTTGGCCGACGAAAATAGCCTCAACGGAAAGGGTGAATCCGGAGGCGAAGCCGGAGCTAAAGAAGGGAGACCCTTTCCGGGCTTCCCTTCTTTAAGGATTATATGGACAAAAAAGCGCTCCACTACTTCTGGCTCCGGATACGGCCTGTGCATACCTTTTATTTTTTTGTTGCGTTTTTGGTTGCCGCCAGCATTTGTGTTGTGGCGCTTAGGGGCAATTACCAAAAGATGGTGAATTTGCGCGAAGCCGTATATGCGGCCGACCAAGCCGGCGTCGATGTCGAAAGCGCACTCGCCAACCTAAGAGCGCATGTTAACGGCCACATGAACACCGACCTTACCGGCGGCACAGAAGGCATCTACCCGCCTATTCACCTAAAAGGGACATACGAACGGTTAGTGCAAGCCGAACAAGAACGTGTAAATACCGTAAACTCTAAGGTCTACAGCGACGCTCAAGCCCATTGCGAGGCGCTTTATCCAACAAGTTTTTCTGGTGGCCCCAGGGTGCCTTGCATCGAACAATACGTTAAAGAGCATGGCACCACCAAGCAAGAAATTCCTGTAGCTTTATACAAGTTCGACTTTGCCAGCCCTACGTGGTCGCCCGATCTGGCCGGCTGGATGTTGGTAACCAGTGCGCTTTTGCTAGGACTAGCAGTTATCCGTTTTTTGGCTGGTCGTTGGCTAAGCGGATTGTAGCCTACTGCGCACGATATTTTACCTAACAAAAAACCAACCCAGGCATCCCGGGTTGGTTTTGTAGAACTGACCTTTAGCTTTGTTTGTGTAAAGCGTCTTGTGAGGTTTGAGCGTTGCCCGCGCCACATTTTTGGCCCTCGGGGTTTTGTTCGACCCATTTGTCGATGGCTTGCGATACTTGGCCATCAGTCTTGAGGTTTTCCCAGAAGGTAACTTGGTCGCGGTTAATGACCATTTCGTCGACTGGCCCGTGTAATTCACAACCAAGTTTGACGAGCGACACACTCGTTTCTTTGTTGTCCTTAGGCTGTACTTGCTGGTTACCGACACTTAGGTAGTAAATGTTCTTAAGATCAACGAAATCTTTGTTAGCGGTTACGATATTACCAAAGTAAACCTGTCCATTTGTTAAAAAGACTGCCTGGAACTTGGACTTATCGATAATCTTAGATTGCTTGTCGCCCCCAACATACAATAGCGCCAACACGGCTATTACAAGTATGGTGACAGCAAACAGTAAGAATACCCAAATAACACGGAGCCATTTTGGGCTACCTCGCCATGAACCGTTCTTTTTAGAGCCTTCACTGGCACCACCGCCTGCGGTTCGTGAAGCGACTGGTTGTGAACTACGTGAAAAATCCATTCCTTCTCCCTGCCTTTGTCAATTACTATGAATTTAGTGTAATACATAAGCACAATTGGCCGCAAGCCCCGCAAAACAGTTTGGTTATGGCACCTCGGAAGCGCGAAATGTGCTATCTAAGCACATTTCGTGACCCGCACGTGCCATAACCAAACTGTTTTGCGGGGCTTATAAACATATCCGGGCTTGACAGGCCGAAATCCGACAGAGTATGGTAGGGGTACCATTACTAATGCATAACAGAGGGAGAATTGCAGCAATGGCATACAAGCACACTAACTCAAAGGGTGTTACCTACTACCTGAACTCAAAGAAGGTAACGCTTCGCGGCGGTAAAGAGCAGACTATTTATTACTTCTCGAAGGACGAGCGCCCAGAGGGTTGCGACCTTCCAGCAGGTTTTGTAGTCAACGAAAACCCACGCAACGGGTTCTTGACTGTAAAACGCGGTTAAGTTTGACCGATTCGAGGACCACCCCGGACAACCCGGGGTGGTTTCTTTTTGGGCGTGTAATCTGTTACTGTAATACCGTGAAGCATAAAAATATCCTCGTTGTTACGAACCTACAAAAAAGCTACAACAAACGAAAAGTCGTCAAAGACATTAGCTTTACGGTGGCAGAGGGCGAGATTTTCGGTATTTTAGGCCCTAACGGCGCCGGCAAAACTACAACACTAGAAATGATTGAAGCGCTCAGACCCATCGATGGCGGCAAAGTTACGTTGGGTGGCATCAATGTTGCCGAAGAGCCCCAAAAAGTTAAAGAGATTATTGGTATCCAGCTGCAAAGTTCCAGCTTTTACGACCGTCTTACCCTAGTGGAACTGCTCAATTTGTTTGCTAGCTTTTATGGCGCAAAAGTAAACGCACTGGAGTTGCTTAGTGAAGTCGAGCTAACCGAAAAAGCCAAAAGTACAGTCGATAAACTGTCAGGTGGGCAAAAGCAACGCTTCAGCATTGCCACTGCGTTGGTTAATAAACCGCGCGTATTGTTTTTGGACGAACCTACTACCGGCCTGGACCCGCAAGCGCGCCGCCACCTATGGGAACTAATTCAGACTGTCCAAAAAAAAGGTATTACTGTCATGCTAACCACGCATTACATGGAAGAAGCCGAGCTATTATGTGACCGGGTAGCCATTATGGATAAAGGCGAGATGATCACACTTGATTCACCAAAAAATCTTATTAAAAATTTGTTAAAAAAAGGTTTTACAAAAGAACAGCATGTCGAGCAGGCTAATCTAGAAGATGTGTTTATCGACCTAACCGGCAAAGGGTTAAGGGAGTAGCATGAAGCGGTACTTTAGAACAATCTGGACGCTCTGTAAAATGTTAACCTTGCGCTGGTCACGCGACCCCGTGGCCTTGTTTTTTATCTTTTTATTTCCGCTCATTTTTCTGCTGGTTTTTGGCGCTATGTCGCGCAACGACAGCGTTAATTTTAACGTGGCTGTTATTAACCATTCAGATACTGCGTTCGCCACCACGTTTGAGGGGCAGCTCAAAGAACTCAAGGCATTCAAGGTTAAAGATGTTAAGAGTTTCGATGACGCTAAAGAGAAAATGGGAAGGGGTGAGCTAGATAGCATTCTGGAACTGCCGGCAGGCTTTGGTCGGCCAGACGATAAAAACGTGCCCGCCGGCAATGTAGTCGTCTATTTTGAAGAATCCAACCCAACCACCGGCCAAACGGTGGCTAGTGTATTGCAACAAGTGTTAGATGAAGCCAACCAGACTTTGACGGCCAGCACCGACCCCTTGGCGGTCGAGCAAAAAGCCACCAAAACAACCAACTTGACGCGCTTTGACTATACTCTCGCCGGTATCGTGGGTTTTTCTATCCTTAGCCTGGCAATCTTTGGCATGGCAAATGGGTTCCCGGCCGACAAAAAAACTGGGGCGCTGCGCCGGTTACGGGCCACACCGTTGCGTGCCTCGCAGCTCATCTTGGCAACCGCGTTAGAATATCTGTTCGTCGGCTTACTATCGGTGGCCAGTATGTTTTTGGTGGCGAGCTTGTTGTTCGACTTTAGTATGCGCGGCAGCTACCTCACCCTGGCGGTATTTGTGCTAATTGGTATATTTTGTTTATTTGGTTTTGGGCTTTCAATTGGGGGCTGGGCAAAAAATGAAAATCAGTCAGCACCGTTGTCTAACCTGGTGGCGTTCCCTATGATGTTTTTGTCCGGTGTCTTTTTTCCGACGTTTTTGATGCCCCAGTGGCTGCAAAACCTTTCACAGTTTTTGCCGCTAACCCCCATTATCGACGGCATCCGGCTTATTACTACAGAGAACGCCAGCTTACTCGACCTTGGCCC
>DASRJJ010000056.1:0-2103 GCA_035649555.1 Saccharimonadales bacterium (SeqCode) | reverse complement strand
CTTTTGCCGCGGCCTTTTTTGCCCGGACGGCGGCGGGTGTCGGTGCCGGAATCCTCCTCATATTGTTGGCGGTTTAAAAATTGCTCCAGTTCGGTGTTGAGTGCATCTACATCAATATTCATGTCGCGCAGTAGCACTGTGGCACGCGCATTCTTTTGGCTCAAAATGCTGTACAAAATATGCTCGGTGCCACAAAATTCTTGGCCATAGTCTTGGGCAGTGTCGTAGGCCATGCGCAAGGTCAACTTGGCCGTTTCGCTTAAACCTTTGGCGCCAGCGTTGGCTACCAGTGTTTTGGGTGTCAAATTAAGCGCTAAACGTGCGCGGTCCAAAGTTACGCCTGCGCCTTCTAAAATTTTAGCGCCCATCGAGGAATCTTGCGCTAACAGCCCCAACAACAAGTGCTCGGTACCAACATAGGCACTGCCAAAACTACGCGCAATGCCATCGGCATGCTTAAGACTTTGCAACGCGTTATTAGTAAGATGATTCAAAAAATCCTGAAAATCCGCAGAATTTGGTGTCATGCCTCTATAATACCCACATTAGCACTCTACAGTCAAGAGTGCTAGTTCTATTCTATTAACCCCTGCCAGGTATAGGCATACAGTACGGACAAAGAAGCCAGACATCTGTAAAAAGAGTTTGGTTTTTTGTTGTTTTTGGGCCAATTTGGAGGGGGAGAGGCAGGACGACCAAACCTTTGCGATATTATTAAGGCATGCCTAAAGACTCCAGACCACCAATCCCTCCCGAGATAAAGCGGATTGTACGAAAACATTGCGGATATGGATGTGTTTTTTGCGGGTCACCGATTTACCAGATAGATCACATAGTTGACTGGGCTATAGTAAAAAAGCACGAAGCAGATAATCTGACCCTCTTATGTGGTATGCACCACGACCAAAAGACTCACAAACACATGTTAAACAAAGAGGCCGTAGTTCAGGCGAATAATAATCCTTATGCGCTCAGCCATCCAGACTCTCTTACGAGTAGATGGTATTTTGGTACCGGGCAGCCATCATTTGAGCTTGCAACAAATATTTTTAAGTATCCCATTGGCGAAGGTAGCTTCTTCGCGCCATTTTTAATTGAAGGCTATAAGCCGCTTTCTTTTACCATCGAGAATGGACAACTCCTTCTGGATTTTATTGCACACGACCCGCACGGGAACGAAGTAGTTAAAATAGAAAAGAACGAGATGCTACTCACACCCAAGGGATTTGATATTGAAATCGTTGGGTCAAATTTAACAGTAAGTGACGACGAGGAACAGAAGTTGCTTGACATAGTAATTGATGTCGTGGCAAGCGATGTTAAAGTTTCTAAACTGAGGATTGTGCATGGAGCTAGCATCATCGAAGCACTGGGCGACAACCTACTAATGAACGGAAATGGCTTCAAAGACTTTTTCTACAGTCGATGTATATTTGAAGTGCAGATAGGGGTCAATATTAATACGCCAGGTATCGGAGCGGCAATTTATATCGGAGCTGCCTAGTCATCAAGTAGTTCGCGTATCTCTAGAATTTCTTCCTCAATCGCCACAATCTCCGCATCCGACTTCTTCACCCACTCCTCCAAAGTTCCATTAAGCGACAGCAACCCCTGCCATGAATTATTTGTCATTTTGTATCTATAAAACGGTTCGGTCATTGGGTGGGGGAAATAGGATAACCGAACCCTACGGGTTGAATTTGCTATACTTAAGGAAATGAAATTGCTTTCGCTCAAAACCATAGTACTCCGGTACCTTTGTGCGACTATCCTTATAGCACTTGCCGGATTACTCCCTAACTTGTCAGGACTTTTTATCGTCATTCCGGTGGCCATTGTAAGTCTAAAGTTTCTTATATACGACGGTATTGTGGCAGCAATTAAATCTAAATTCCCGACGCTAAAGACTAGCCCTTGGCTACTGGTGGGATATGGTTTAACAGTGATGGGCGACATGACATTTGTATACAGCGCCAGCCTAGACGAAGTGGATGCGGGGTTCGCATTTCTTGGCACCTTCCTCCTAACACCGTGGATACTGGTTGCTGCACTATTAGTAATGGTGGTCGCAACATACTTGAGTCGAAAGAAGTGAAGATTCGA
>DASRJJ010000055.1:0-3336 GCA_035649555.1 Saccharimonadales bacterium (SeqCode) | reverse complement strand
GTGGCTACCCCGGCGCTCGACCGGGTCAGTCTGCATGTCGAACCTAAGGAATTTGTAATTGTAGTGGGGCAGAGCGGTGCTGGTAAATCGACATTGCTTAAGTTGCTAACGCGCGAGGAGCGCCAGACCAGTGGCAAAATTATCGTTGGCGGTATTGATTATGACAAACTGCGTGACCGTGATATTCCGCTGCTGCGACGCAAAATCGGGGTGGTGTTCCAGGATTTTAAACTACTGCCAAACCGTACTGTCTTTGAGAACGTTGCTTTTGCATTAGAAATTGTCGGTATGGGAAACCACGAAATTAAGCATACCGTGCCCAAAGTGCTCGACATTGTAAATTTGCGCGGCAAAGAAAAGCGTATGCCACTGGAACTGTCTGGGGGCGAGCGGCAACGCGTAGCTATTGCCCGCGCCATCGTGCGCCAGCCTAAAATTTTGATCGCCGACGAGCCTACAGGTAACCTCGACCCCAAACATGCCTGGGATGTTATCAAAGTCCTCGAAAAGATTAACCACTACGGCACTACCGTGCTTTTAACTACGCACAACCAAGACATCGTAAACAAACTAAAGCGCCGGGTCGTAACCATCGAGCACGGCCAAATCGTCAGTGACAAAGCCAGGGCAGAATATAAGATATGAAACGCAAGTTCATTACCTTCGCCCGAATCCTCAAAACGGGCATGATCAACTTTGTACGCAATGCCTGGTTGGGTATTGCGGCCATTGCTGTCATGGTCGTTACGCTAACCATCGTATTGTTTTCTATTTTGACTAATGCGACCTTTAACCACACCATCGACCAAATTCGCGACAAAATTGATATTTCGATGTATTTGTCAGACGAAATTACCGCCGAACAGCGCGACCAAATGCTGGCTGAGCTAAAGGCCCTGCCAAACGTCGCCGCTGTAACCTACCTGTCCAAAGACCAAGCTTTAGAGCGGTACAAAGAGCAGAATGCTAACAACCCAGAACTTTTAAGCGCTATCTCGCAAACCGACAACCCTTTGCCGGCCACTGTGCAAATTAAGCCCAAAGATCTAAACAAAATTTCCGAAATTAAAGATTTTTTGAGCAATCCTGAAAAAGAAGCTTTGCAGTCCGAGGAACCGTCGTACTCCGGTGACCGCAAAGAAGCAATCGACAAAATTACCCACGCCACTAACACACTGCAACGCGCCGGCCTGGTTGCCGTGGTGGTGTTTGCTGTTATTTCTATGCTTATTATCTTTAATACGATCCAAATGGCTATTTTTAACCGCCGTGACGAGATAACCATAATGCGGCTGTTAGGTGCCAGTACCTCATACATTAGGGGACCGTTTGTGGTAGAGACTATTTTTTATGGAGTCGTTTCGGCTTTAATTTCAGTACTATTTATCCACGCAGCCTTTGTGGCGGCTAGTTCCGCCCTTGAAGCAAGTAGCCTCGGCTTGTTAGACATCCAATATTCCAGCGATTATTTTTATGACCATTTTTGGCTGTTGCTCGGTATGCAGTTAGTTATCGGCATTCTCATTGGTGCTATTTCCTCCATTGTTGCTACCAAGCGATACCTTAAGTTTAAAGCCCCAAAGTAGCGTAAAAAACACAAGCGGGTTATAATATAATCTATGCAGCAAAAAATAAAACGAAAGCTCAAAATCTCATTTAGAAGTCTGACGTTTTTAGTGGTGGTAGCCGCTGTTGTCTTTACACTTACTGGTTTCGCCCAAGTATCGGCCGATCGGTTCGATGAGCAAATCAGAAAATTACAGCAAGAAAACGCGGGGCGGCAAGATGCTTTAAGTGATTTGCGGGGCGTTGCAGCTGATTACCAGCAGGCAATTGCGGTCCTTCGGCAACAGTTAGCCCAGGTTCAGGCCGAGATTAATGCCAACATCGCCAAACAAGCCGAGCTCCAGAAAAAGATCGAGGAAACGGTTGTCGAGCTAGAACGCCAGCGCGCTATTTTAGGTGCAGATATTAAAGCTATGTATGTTGATGGTGATATTTCGACTATCGAAATGCTAGCAACCAGCAAGAATTTGAGCGATTTTGTCGACAAAGAAGCCTACCGTAATGCTGTGCAGAAAAAGATTCAGGAGACTCTTAAAAAAATAACTAAACTGCAGGCTGAATTACAGGCCCAAAAAGATGAGGTGGATCAGTTATTACTGCAGCAGCGTGCGCAACAGCAACAGCTTGATGCCAATAAGGCTGAGCAGTCACGGCTGTTGTCGATGAACCAGCAGCAACAGGCTGAATTTAACACACAAATCAAGGGGGCAAATTCTCAGATTGCAGAGTTGCGGCGGCAACAGGCAGAAGAAAACTGCCGAATTTTTGGATGTAGTGGCGGCGTGTTAGGTGGTGGTGGCTATCCGTGGGGTTATGCTAAATGTTTGCATACCGGTCAGGTTGAGGGTTCCTGCTACAACTATGATTGGGCAGTAAACGGCAGCGCTTATAATTCAAACACGGGTGGTTGGGGATACCGTAACTGTACTGACTGGGTGGCATTCCGTTCCGGTGGCCGCGTGCCAAGTGCTTCATTAATACATTTCTATGGCGGCGGTGGCCATGCAAAATACTGGGATGACGCTGGTCGTGGTATGAAGAAGCAAGTGGACAGTTCGCCAAGCGCAGGGGACACAGCAGTGAGTAACACTGGGGGCTACGGCCACGTCATGTACGTCGAAGAAGTGCACGGCGACGGCTCGATCACAGTTAGTGACTATAACCGTGCTGGTACCGGCAAATACGACACTAGTACCTTCGAAAAAGTCGGCGATGGTGAGTTCAAAAGCCCAACCGGACGGACATATTCGTTAACCTTCGTTACTTGGTAAAACACTTGGTTGGTTAGGCTCACTCCGCTATAATTTAGGCAATAAAGAATAAGGGGAATTAGGTGCAGGAACAACCACCAGATGGGGTATTTCATTCAAAAAAAACTAAAGAACCTAAAAGAAATAATACATTTACGCGTCTGGCCAGTCTTTGTTTGGTTGGTGTGCTTGTTTTTGTCTTAGGTGTTGGTGTTGGCGGCGGCCGTATCACTTTTGGTATTGCAAACCCCTCAGTCCCTAAAAATTTACCAGCCGATTTAGACTATTCAAGTATTGAACAACTATATGATTCACTCAAAAAGGAATACGATGGCCAGCTCGATGCCCAAAAGCTGCTAGACGGCATGAAGGCTGGTTTAGCCAGCGCTGCCGGCGACCCTTACACGGTGTACCTAAACGCCGAGGAAGCCAAAAAATTTCAGGAGCAGTTAAGCGGGACGTTTAGCGGTATTGGCGCCGAGCTCGGCCAGGACGACCAAAATAATCTTGTTATTGTTTC
>DASRJJ010000054.1:0-8983 GCA_035649555.1 Saccharimonadales bacterium (SeqCode) | reverse complement strand
TAGAACGATTTTAACTTTTACGTATTCGTTCGTTGCTAGGCCGGCAGCTGCGATTGCGGCATTATCGATGGTTTTAGCGGCCAACGCGTCCAATTGGCCGGTGTACACAACCTCGGCCTTAGGCTTGTGGGATGTAAAGCCAACAAGTTTTGGCATGCGCTGCATGAGGGGGTTTTGGCCACCTTCAAACCCTGGTTTTTTGCGGTAGCCGGTTCGAGCGCCTTGGCCCTTGGTACCGCGGCCAGCGGTTTTACCCTGGCCGGCAGCAATGCCACGGCCAACGCGGCGAGCGCGACGATTAGGTTCGGTGGAAAGTTCATGGTATTTCATGGCTATTTCTCACTCTTTTCTGCCTTTTTGGCTGGCTTGGCGACAGGTTTTTCTACTTTTTCGGCCTTCTTAGGGGCATTTTTACGAGTGATCCATTTACTGGCCGGCTCGGCGCTAGTAAGCGCGTCAATAGTGGCGTAAGCAGTGTTGGTTTTGTTGCTAGACCCAAGCGATTTAGAGAGTGCATTGCTAATGCCAGCAACTTCTAATACAGTCCGTACTACCCCGCCGGCAATCAAGCCAGTACCAGGGGCAGCAGGCTTGATGAGAATGCGTGAGCCACTTACCTTGGCTTCGACATCGTGTGGAATCGTACCATTATAAATCTGCACGGTCACGAAGTGTTTTTTGGCTACTTCTGTTGCTTTTGCTACAGCGGCGGTAACATCGGCGCCTTTGGCGCTGCCAACACCGACACGGTGCTTGCGGTCACCAACAACTACGAGGGCGCGGAACCGGAACCGGCGTCCACCCTTAACAACACGTGCCACACGGTCAACGTGCACAACACGTTCGTCAAATTGCTTTTCTTCCGGGGCTACATCGGGGCGGCGCGGACGGCGACCGGCGGGTGCAGCTTTTGTGTCTTTAGCTTGCGTTTCCATCTAGAACTCCAATCCTTCCTTGCGCGCGGCATCGGCAAGTGCTTGTACACGTCCATGATACAAACGACCGCCGCGATCAAACACGACTTGCTTAACTTTTGCTGATCTGGCTTTTTTGGCAACTTCGGCACCAACCCACTCCGCTCTTTCTTTCATCGAGCCATCAGCTTTGCTAGCCACCGTAGTGACATAAGCTACTGTTTTGTGGGTTGTGTCATCAATAACCTGGGCAGTGATGTGACGGTTGCTAACATACACGCTCAATCGTGGACGTTCGGCAGTACCTGTCACGGTAGCGCGAATGCGGTGCCGACGAAGCGCGTGGTTGCGCAATTTGTGCAGTAATCGTTTCATATGCTACCTACTTTTCCTTCCCAGACTTACCGCTTTTGCGCAAAATGCGTTCGTCAGCGTATTTAATACCCTTACCTTTGTATGGTTCAGGTTTCTTGAGTGCGCGGATTTCGGCCGCAACTTGGCCAACTTGCTGTTTATTAATACCCGATACAGTGACCGTGTTTTGTTCGATAGTCGCAGTCACGCCTTGCGGCATTTTGTAAATAACATCGTGGCTAAAGCCAAGGTTGAACTTAAGGTCAGTACCCTGCTGGGCAACCCTAAAACCAACACCGTTGATCTCTAGTTTTTTGCTAAAACCCTGGCTTACACCAACAACCATGTTGTGTACCAAGGTGCGCATGAGGCCGTGCTTGGCACGCAACATCTGCTCGTCGCTGCCACGAGTAACAAGCACTTCGTCGCCTTCTTGTTTGACGGTGATGCCCGGCATCGTAAACTGCTTAAGCGTGCCTTTACTGCCCGCGACAGTCACGAAATCAGGGTCGACAGTGATTGTCACACCGCTGGGAATTTTGATGGGTAGTTTTCCTACTCGACTCATTTCGTTTCCTTACTTTAGTAAACTTTACAAATTAACTCGCCACCTAGGCCTTGCTTTTTGGCGTCATTGCCAGTCATCAAACCCTTAGAGGTGCTAATGATTACCACACCACGGCCACGCTTAACTACGGGGATTTCCTTGGCGTTCGCGTACTCGCGTCGGCCTGGCTTGCTCATACGAACAATCTCGGTAATGCGGGCATTTTCGCCTTCGTGGTTAATGACGATTTTTAGGCTTTTGCCTACAGTAGCATCGGCTACACTCACATCGCTAACAAAACCAGTGGTCTTTAAAAGTTCGGCAACGGATTGTTTTAATTTAGAGTGAGGCAGCACTACCTCGGCCTTGCGAACGCTTACGGCGTTGCGGATACGAGTTAGCATGTCGGCGATTGGATCTGTTGAAACCATATTCATGTACTCCTTCTACCAGCTGCTCTTGGTTACACCAGGGATTTCACCCTTGCTTGCGTGCTCACGGAATGCTAAACGACTAAGGCCGAAGGTGCGCATGTAAGCATGTGGACGGCCAGTCTCTAGGCAACGGTTTTTTAAGCGGGTTGGGCTGGAGTTGCGGGGCAACTTTGCTAGGCCTTCGGTATCACCGAGCGCTTTTAATTCAGCGCGCTTAGCGGCGTACTTGTCGTGCATCTTACGACGCTTTAAATCCCTTGCTATTGCTGATTTTTTAGCCATTACTTGATCTCCTTTTCGAATGGTAGGCCAAACTTTTGCAGTAAGGCTTTAGAATGAGTTGGCTCCTCGGTGCGGATACTCATAACCACTTGTAAACCGTGGGCAGTTGTAGTTTCCTCAAAAGTTAGCTCTGGGAAAACCGATTGGTCGGTGAGTCCTAGTGCAAAGTTACCTTGTTTGTCAAAGGCTTTGTTGCTTACACCATGGAAGTCGCGCAAACGTGGCAGCACGATGGTAATAAGACGGTCGAGGAATTCATACATACGGTCGCCACGCAGGGTGACCTTAAGACCAATTTTATTACCTTCGCGTAGTTTAAAACTGGCGATAGATTTTTTAGCCATAGTTTCGATAGGTTTTTGGCCGGTAATCTTAATGAGGGTATTAGTAGCAGCCTCGAACATCTTTTTGTCGTCTTTGGCTTTGCCCAGGCCTACATTTATGGTGATCTTCTCGAGGCGCGGTACTTGGTGTGGGTTCTTTAGTTCCAGCTCTTTTTGGAGTTCCTTTGCCCATTTGCCGTTATAGTCGGCACGGAGACGTGCAGTAGTTACGGTCTTAGCAGCTGATTTAACAGCTTTAGTCGCGGCAGCCATTACTTAATCTCCTTTCCAGAACCCTTAAAGATGCGGGTTTTATTGCCTTTATCGTCAATTTTGTAGCCGATGCGGGCAGGTTTTTTGGTAGAAGGGTCCACAATAGCTACTTTGCTTACCCAAATTGGCTTGGTCATTTCGATGATACCGCCTTGTGGGTTGGCGCGGTTGGGCTTAACGTGCTTTTTAACAATATTGATGCCTTCTACAGTCACCTTGTTTTCGCGCGGGTGGGTGGTAACGATTTTGCCAGTTTTGCCCTTGTATTTTCCGGCCAAAACAACAACTTCGTCGCCCTTCTTTAGTTTGATCTTGTAGATTTTCTTTTCCATTACAGTACCTCCGGTGCGAGGCTGATTATTTTGCTGTAACCCATGTCGCGCAGTTCGCGGGGCACTGGCCCGAAGATACGTGTCGCTTTGGGCTGCTTATCAGCGTCGATGATAACGGCGGCGTTGTCGTCAAACTTAATGGTCGAACCATCCTTGCGACGGATCTTCTCGGTAGTGCGCACAACAACAGCCTTTACCACGCTTTTCTTTTTGACATTACCTTGCGGGTTAGCCTGCTTGACAGTCGCAGTAATGACATCGCCAACGCGGGCGTAACGGCGACGCGTACCGCCAAGCACGCGAATACACAAGATTTCCTTGGCACCGCTGTTGTCGGCTACGACTAGCCGGGTTTCTTGCTGGATCATTACTTTTTCTCCTCGCTTTTAGGAGTTTCGGGCTTTTTAGTCTTAGCAGTTTCGGGCTTTTCGACTTTGTCATCCTTGAGTGGCTCTGGTTCTACGTGTCGAACCTGGGCTTTCTCTAAAATTGTGGTCAACACAAAATGTTTGCGAGCGCTCAACGGGCGAGTCTCGGTAATTAACACTTTGTCGCCCTCTTTGGCTTCGTTCTTTTCATCGTGTGCCAAAAAGCGTGCACTTACCATATACTTTTTGCGGTAAATTGGGTGCGTCTTGCTGGTTTGGGTGCGTACCACGATAGTTTTGTCGGGCTTGTCGCTGGCAACGATGCCTACTATTGTTTTAGCCATTACTTGGCCTCCTTTGCAAATTGCTCGCTGAGCACCGTTAAAATGCGGGCTAAATCTTTGCGTTTGTTACGAATCACGCGCACGTTTTGGACTTCGCCCAGGTGTAAACGGCGACGTAGCTCAACAATTTCTTCGCGTAACTTTGTGCTTTCAGCGGTGAGCTGGTCGGTTGAAAGTTTGCGAATGTCAACAATCTTCATAATTACAGCTCCTCCCGGGTAATAAACTTAGTTTTAACAGGGAGTTTATGAGCAGCTAGACGCATGGCTTCACGTGCGATCTCTTCGGTAACGCCTTGCATTTCAAACATTACAGTGCCTGGGCGAACCTTAGCGACAAAGAATTCAGGGCTACCTTTGCCTGAACCCATTTTTACATCCTGCGGCTTGCGCGTTACAGGGGTGTGTGGGAAAATGCGAATCCAAATTTTACCACCACGCTTGATGTAGCGGGTCATGGCCTGACGGGCAGACTCGATTTGGCGGGCGGTAATACGTTCGTTGTCCTGGGCTTGCAAGCCGTAATCGCCGTAGGCGATGTAGTGGCCGCTAGTGGCAACGCCACGGATTCTGCCCTTGCGGACCTTGCGGAATTTAGTACGATTAGGAACTAACATTATGCTACCTCCGCTTCGCTAAATGAGACAAAACCTAGCGGTTTTTTCTCATCGCGCGGGACGCCGAAGTAAATTCGTCGTTCCGGCTGCTCTTTTTCCCTTGCAAATGGGGTATTCATTATGCTACCTCCCCTTTGTAGATCCACACTTTTACGCCGATAATACCGGCGGCAGTTTTGGCGTCCACTTGAGCAAAGTCAATGTCGGCGCGCAAAGTGTGCAGTGGTACAGAACCGGCTACTTCTTTTTCGCGGCGGGACATTTCGGCGCCGTTAAGTCGGCCGGCAACCTCGATACGAATACCCTTGGCACCAGCGCGCATAGTGTTGGCGGCGCCCGATTTGATAGCGCGGCGGAAACTCATGCGGCGCTCTAGCTGGTATGCGATGTTTTCGGCAACCAATTTGGCAAACAATTCGGACTTTTTAATTTCCTCGATGTTAACGCGAACTGGCACAAGGTAAATCTTCTCAATCTTAGCCTTAAGCTCCTGGGCGCCAGCACCACCACGGCCAATTACCACACCGGCCTTAGCAGTGTGAATTGTCACCGTGACAAGGTTTGGCGAACGCTCAATGTCAACTTTGTTGATAGCAGCGCGCGAACCTAGATTTTTCTTGATCATGCGGCGTACTGCCAGGTCATCGCTCAAATATTTGGCGTACTCACGCTTGCCTGCGAACCACTTGCTTCGCCAGTCTTTGTTGACCTGGAGGCGCATACTAATAGGGTTTACTTTTTGGCCCATATTACTTCTCCTCCTTCTCGGCTTTAGCCTTTTTAGCAACGCGGACTTCGCCGTCAACAACTACACGGATATGGCTGGTCTTGCGTTGGAATGGCAAAGCACGGCCGTGGGCAGCTGGACGGTAACGCTTAGAGCGTGGGCCGGCAGTAACAGTAATCTCGACAATACGGAGTGTGTCTGGTTTAAGATTGTGGTTGTGGTCGGCGTTGGCCTTGGCGCTCTGGATAGCCTTTTTAACAGGTGTTGCAGAACGGCGGGGCACGTGTTCGAGCACAGTCAGCGCATCGTTAACCGTGTGACCACGGACTAAGGCCGCAACTACACTTACCTTGCGTGGGCTCATTAATACGCCTTTGGCAATTGCTTGTACGCTCATAACTATCTACCCGCCTTTGCTAACTTACCGCCATGGCCGCGGAACTTGCGGGTTGGTGCAAATTCACCAAGTTTGTGGCCAACCATGTTTTCGGTAACAAAAACCGGCACATGAACTTTACCGTTGTGTACGGCAAAGGTACGGCCCACAAATTCAGGGGCGATGACGCTTGCGCGAGCCCAGGTTTTAATAATGGTACGGTCTTCGGCGCCCAAAGCTGCAGCCTTTTTGGCAAGCTTGGGGTCAATAAACGGACCTTTCTTTAGTGAACGACTCATTATGCATTACCTCCGTTATTATCACTAGACTGGAATGCGCGGGAAACGGCAGCGTCGTAGAATGTAGCTAGTTCTTGTTCTTCGTCCCCCATTGATGGATCAGCCGCATCAGGAAAGGTCTCCATCACACCCAAAAAATCACATGATTGTATATCGGATTGAGCTAGCAGGGTACCCACCCATGCTCCCAACCCCTCGGCTGGACGCCCCAGTTGATTGTAGTTCGAAGCAAAGCCTTTAGCAGGAAGTGGTGCGTTTTGCTCGTTCAACGTAACGAGATCTTGAATTGCTACTTCCATGTTATTTCCTCTTTGCCGCGTGACGGCTTTTAACAATAAACTTGGTGGTCGACTTGCGGGTACGCGTCTTAAAGCCCAGGGTTTTTTGGCCCCAAGGTGTGCGTGGCGCTTTGGCCATACGGTGACGACCACCGTCACCACCACCGTGGGGGTGGTCAACCGCGTTCATAACCACACCGCGAACACTAGGGCGAACACCCATGTGGCGCTTGCGGCCGGCTTTGCCGATTTTGACGTTCTGGTGCTGCTCGTTACCGACAACGCCCAAGGAAGCAGTGCATTCGACGCTGACCATGCGGACTTCGCCGCTGGGCAGGCGCACTTGCGCATACTTGTCTTCCTTAGCCATTAGTTGGGCGCCATTGCCGGCAGAACGCGCAATTTGTGCACCGCGGCCAGGTTGTAACTCGACAGCGTGGATAGTGCTACCGACAGGAATGCTCTTAAGTGGTAAACGGTTGCCGTTTTCAATCGGCGCTTCCTCGCCGCTTTCGATCTTTTGGCCCACGCGCATGTCTTTGGCGGCAAGGATGTAGTGATAGGTGCCGTCGTTGTCTTTAATGCGGGCAATGCGGGCCGAACGGTTGGGGTCGTATTCGATGTGCTCAACGGTTGCGGTTTTACCAGCAGCAAACTGGAAGTTCACCAAACGGTAAAACTTACGCGCACCACCACCTTTGTGGCGGGTTGTAATACGGCCCTGGTTGTTGCGGCCGTTTTGGCGGCGCTTGCTTACAAGGAGTGAGCGTAGTGGGCGCTTGGTCGTAATTTCCTCGGTGTTCTGGCTGGTCATGCCGCGGCGGCCGGGAGTAGTTGGCTTGTGTGCTTTAATCGCCATGGTTATTTCTCCTCCTTGTTGGCTTTAGCCTTGCCAAAGAGTGTTTTTTTAGCTGGTTTCTCTGCGGCTTTGTTGGCCTTTTTGTCCGACTTTTTGTCGTCTTCTACCTGGAAGAATGGCAAGGTGTCACCCTTTTTTAAGGTTACATAGGCCTTTTTAAAGTCGGTTTGCTTGCCCATAACTGGGCGGGTACGCTTTCGTACAGTGCGCTTTTGCTTGCCCTTGACATTAGCCATGTTGACATTGGTTACACCAACACCAAACTGGGCAACCACGGCAGCAGCAACGGATTGCTTGCTAGCGCTAGCGGGCACGGTAAACACATACACATTGCCGGTTTGGCTTAGGCCAAAAGTTTTTTCGCTCATGCGAGGTTTGAGTATTAGTTGCTTGTCCATTACTTCTTACCTCCCAGCCAGTCGTTCAAAATTTCAAGTGATTTTTGGCTGATTACGACGCTGTCGGCGTTCATGATGTCATACACATTTAGGTATGCTGCGTGCACTACCTTGGTAGCCTGCAGGTTATTGGCGGCACGTACTAGTTCGGCGGTCTTGTTTTCGGTAACAACTAGCACCGAGCCATTGACGGATTCAATCTTGGTAAAAAACTTGACGAGGTCAGCAGTCTTACCTTTGGATTCGATTGCTTCAACAACCTTAATGCGGTTTTCGCTAGCGGCCAGGCTAAGGGCTTGGCGGGTAGCCAGACGCTTCATGGCTACTGGTACTTTTTTACTGTAATTTTCTTCGCCAGTTGGACCAAACACGATACCACCGCCGCGCCAAATTGGGTTTCGGCTAGAACCAAAACGCGCACGGCCCGTACCTTTTTGGCGCCATGGCTTTTTACCACCACCACTGATAAGGCCGCGGGTCATGGTCTTTGCCAAATTTACGCGGCCGTTTGCAAGATATGCGTCGTATGCGAGCTTGAGGAGCTCGTGGTTTTCGGGCATAACAGCAAAAACAGCCTTGTCGAGCTTGGCCGGAGTCGTAGCCTTGGCACCACTCTTAGTAAAAGTAGGGACGCTCATTACTTGGCCTCCTTGATGATCACAATGCCCTTGCGGGGGCCAGGTACAGCACCGGTAACACCGATTACACCCAATTCGGTGTCAACAAAAGCTACTTTGAGGTTTTTAACAGTCACTTGTTCGTGACCCATCTGGCCGGCCATTTTTTTACCAGGGAAAATACGCTGCGGGTACATCGAACCAATGGAACCAACACGGCGGTAACTACGGCCACCGTGCGTCTTGCGACCGCGGTGGAAGTTGTGGCGCTTAATAGTGCCGGCCCAGCCTTTACCTTTAGAGGTACCGGTAACGTCGACTTCGTCGCCAACTGAAAAGACCTCGGCGTTGATTTTTTCTCCAACCTTGAGGTCTTCAGTTATTTCGTCTACTCGGAATTCGCGCGCAATCTTAGGCATAATACCGGCAGCTTTGAAGTGATTTTGTTGCGCTTTTGCGACGCGCGCGTCTTTTTCCTCTTCAAAACCGACCTGTATGGCTGTATAGCCTTCTTTGTCGTCGGTTTTGACCTGTGTAATGACACAGGGACTAGCGGAAAGCAAGGTAACAGCTTGCACGGCGCCATCTTCGCTGATGGTGCTGGTCATGCCTACCTTTCGGGTGATCAATGCTTTCATAGTG
>DASRJJ010000053.1:0-3108 GCA_035649555.1 Saccharimonadales bacterium (SeqCode) | reverse complement strand
TGTGGTCGACGTGGGGGCCGCCGCAGATTTCGAAGCTAAAGGGTTTGTCGGCGCCGTCTTTGATCATTTTGTACACTTTGACGGTGTCGCCATAGCGGTCGCCGAACTGGCCGAGAGCGCCTTTTTCCTCTATCGCTACTTTGGTGGGGTATTCCTGCCAGCTGACTTTGAGGTCGTTGTCGATCTGCTGGTTGACGATTTTTTCGACTTGGGCAATTTGCTCTGGGGTCATTTTTTCTGGGTGGCTAAAGTCGAAGCGCAGGCGTTCCTCGGTAATGTTACTGCCGCGTTGGATAACATGCGGGCCAAGCACATCGCGCAAGGCTTGGTACATCAGGTGCGTGGCTGTGTGGTATTTTTTGTGCTGCATGGTTTGGCCGCCCAAACCGCCCTTAAATGTGCCCTTAGCCGCAGTTTGGCTGCGTTCGCGCTGCTCTTGCATCAAACGGTCAAAAACTTTTGCAATGTCGCCCCGCACACCGACACCTTGTTTAAAAGCCTCTTCCTGGACAAGTTCTACGGGGAAGCCGTACGTGTCATATAACGTAAAAATAATCTCGCCTGAGAGTTCACCCTTGCCTTCTGAATCGTCTTGTTTACTGCGCACAAGAAGTTTAGTAAATTCCTGCAAGCCCTTGCGCAAGGTTTGGCGGAAGGCTTTTTCTTCTTTGACGAGGATGTCGATGACTTGCTGGCGGTTTTTAGCGACCTCCGGGAAGTCGGCTTCATACATATCAGCAATAACCGGCACGACTTCTTGTACAAAGTTTTGCTCGATGCCAAGTTCGAACGCAAAACGGATAGCGCGGCGCATAAGGCGGCGCATAACGTAACCCTGCGTTTTGTTGCTGGGTGTAATGCCATCAACAGCCAGGAATGTTGCGCCGCGCAAGTGGTCGGCAATAACGCGCATAGCGTTGGTGTGGCTGTCGTACTTTTTGCCGCTTAATTCCTCTAACTTTTCGATAATCGGCCAGAGCAGGCTAATCTTAAAGACGTCAGGGCTGTCGATGGCTGCGGCTGCAATGCGTTCCAGGCCGCCACCGTAGTCGACGTTTTGCTTGGGCAAGGGTTTAATGCCATGCTCGGTTTTGACATAGGCCATAAACACGCTGTTGCCCAGTTCGATGTAGCGGCCGCAGTCGCAGTTAACGTGGCATTTTTCGCCGTATTCCGGGCTGTGTTTGACCTCTGGGAACAAATAAAACATTTCGGTTGTCGGGCCGCCTGGTTCGCCCACCGGCATTTCAGCCGGTGTGCCAGCACGTGACCACCAGTTCTTTTTGTTGCCGTAAAAGAATATGCGCCCGCCTTGGTCGCCTACTTTGGCGCCGTTTTCTTCGGTATCTATGTCCACTCGCGTAACATCCACGCCAGCCTCTTTGAATAATCTTTCCCAAATATCGGCGGCCTCGATATCGCGCGGTACACCTGCCGCGTCGTCACCAATAAAACAGGTTACAAAAATACGCTGGGGGTCGAGCCCGATCTCTTTGGTCAAAAATTCCCAAAACCACGGGATTTGCTCGGCTTTAAAGTAATCGCCCAATGACCAGTTGCCCAGCATCTCAAAAAAGGTGGTGTGGCGGTTGTCGCCAACTTCTTCGATGTCTTGCACGCGAATACATGTCTGGCTGTCAACCAGCCTGGTACCATCCGGATGTTCCTCGCCCAGCAAATAAGGCACCAAAGGCTGCATGCCACTGCCAGTAAATAAGGTTGTGGGGTCGTTTTGCGGCACTAGCAGCGCACGCGGGATTACCTTATGCCCGCGAGCCTTAAAAAATGCCAAATACTTTTTGCGAATATCTTGCGCGTTCATGCGGCTATTGTACCAGTTGCAACAGATAAGAAAAAGACCCGCCTTTGTAAGGCAGGTCTTTCCTTAAAGCAAAAGCTTTAGGCTTGGCCGCTGCCTGCGCCTTGGTCGCCTACGACGTTATCGCCGCTAGCGGGGGGTGTGGCACCGCCGTCACCGGCTGGCGGCATTCCGCCTTGGTCACCTGGGGTTGGAGCCCCTGCGCCGTTGTCGCCGCCCATACCAGGATTGGTTTGAGGCATTTGGCCATCGCCTGTGTCACCGCCTGCTGGAGGCATACCTTGGTCGCCGTCAGTTGCTGGTGGAGTTTGATCTTGAGGATTCATTTTACCCTCCTCTCTTAAGGTTTGTATTAACGCTTACGCCCTTTCAGTATAACAAGCTTGTCTAGTATCAACTAATTTATCTGTATTATCGCTGGTTTGGCGCAAATGTGGCAATGTAACCTAAAGTGTTTTTGACATCTGAATATAATGCAATTTGTTCGGGATTACGTTCTTGTCCCGAATTGGTTTGCTGAAAGCCGTGAGCACCCATTAGTTCGGCTAGAGTATCAATCGGATGTATGTGAGGTGTCATTGTCTCGACCACTGTTACTAAACCGGTTGCGGCAATAACTCGCCTGGCTTCACTTGCAATAGTCTGCCGCGTTGGCTGAGATAATATAGGATACCCTAAAAGGTCAACCGCGATTATTTCGTTAACCTGATGATTTAGAAACGACAAATCCTGCGCAAGGCCAATGCGGACCTGTCTGTGCCCTTCAAAAATTTTGTTGTACACATCGAGCATTACCTGGGCAACGGCTGCTTCATGCTCCGGATTAGGGCCATCAAAGGGGCCAAGACCGATGTACTGCTGGTCCCTTTCAAGCGGACGGCGTTCGGGAACGCCAATGGCTGGGTAGCCTGCAAAACCGAGCTCTAAAATAGTATAGCGTTCTGGGGTTTTCATGCATTTACTCCTTTTACAATACCGCTACCTACCACACGGTCACCTTCGTATAAAACTGCTGATTGCCCTGGTGTTAAGGCACGGACTTCGTCTTTTAGGGTGACTTTGCAATCGCCATTCGGCAATATGTATAACGATTCTAGCATAATAACCGGCGCGCGGTACCGAGTGCGGACCTGGTAGCTTTGGTTGTTTTGCGGCTCATCGTTAATCCAGTGGGTGCTAGTTAGGATAAGTTCCCGGCTCCACAAACGCCCGTCTTGCAAGTCGGTCGTCACAAACACCTCGTTTTTGGCCATATTCTTGCCGGCCACATAATATGGCAGGCCACCGCC
>DASRJJ010000052.1:0-13480 GCA_035649555.1 Saccharimonadales bacterium (SeqCode) | reverse complement strand
AGTAACGCTTAAGCTTTAATTATGGACCAGTTTGTGCAAGCGTTGCGCGCCGGCGGCTTTAAAGGCGATATTGACGATTCGCCAGAAAAACGCCAGTTGTACAGCCATGATGCCTCCTTGTTTGAGATTGAACCGCAGCTAATCGTCGCACCCAAAACCAGCCACGATGTACAAACGCTAGTGCAAGTTGTTGCTGGCTGCAAAGCCGAGATGCCAGAATTGTCGGTAACGGCGCGCTCGGCCGGTACGGACATGTCGGGCGGTGCTATTAACGATTCGGTCATCGTTGATTTTAATAAGTACTTTACCAAAATAAAAAGTGTCAGCCCCACAGAAGCCCATGCCGAACCGGGCGTTTTTTACCGCGATTTCGAGAAAGCCACATTAAAGCACAAAGCCATTATGCCCTCCTACCCTGCCAGCCGTGACCTCTGCACCATTGGCGGCATGGTCGCCAACAACGCCGGCGGCGAAAAATCACTCGAATACGGCAAAGTGCTGAATTTTGTCAACGAACTCAAGGTGGTGTTTGCCGACGGCAAAGAATATACCGTGCGGCCACTTAACAAAATAGAACTCGTCAAAAAAATGGGCCAAAAAAATTTTGAAGGCCGGTTGTACAAGCGTTTGTTTGAGCTGATCGAGAAACATTACGACGCCATTAAAGCCGCCAAGCCAAGGGTTAGCAAAAATTCAATGGGTTACAACCTGTGGGATGTATGGGACCGCGACAGTGGTATATTTGACCTGACTAAACTAATTGTGGGATCGCAAGGCACATTGGGGTTTGTAACGGACATCAAATATCGCCTGGTGCCGGTGCGACCCTACTCTGGCATTTTAGTGTGCTTTATGAAAGACGTTAAACCGCTCGGCGAAGTCATTAATAAAGTGCTCGAACATAAGCCGGCAACTTTTGAATCGTTCGACGACCATACTTTGTGGTTATCTATCCGTTTTATGCCTTCGTTCCGTAAATATTTAGGTACCTGGGGGCTCATAAAATTGATGTTTAGCCTGATCCCCGACGGGTTTATGCTACTGCGCGGCATCCCTAAACTCGTTTTGCTCGTCGAATTTACCGGCCAGACCCAGGAAGAAGTAGACCAAAAAATCGACGCCATGCGCGATAGCCTTAAGCCCTACCGCATGGCCATGGAACGCGACGAAACCGCAGCCAAAAGCCAAAAGTTTTGGATCATGCGCCGCCAAAGTTTTAACCTTTTGCGCAGCAAAGTTAAGGACAAACACACTGCCCCGTTTATTGATGACCTCGTGGTAAACCCGCCGTATTTGCCGGAATTTCTACCCCGCCTGCGCCGCATTATTAAAAAGTATAAATTGCTAGCAACCATTGCGGGGCATATGGGCGACGGCAATTTCCATATTATTCCGCTTATGAAGATTGAGGAAAAACGTGAACGCGCTAAGTTAGAACCAGCCATGGAAGAAGTAAACGAACTGGTGCTACGCTACAAAGGCTCGCTGTCGGGCGAACACAACGACGGCCTCGTCCGTGGCCCGTGGCTCGAGGAACAATATGGCCGCAAAATCGTCGGCCTTTTCCGCCAAACCAAAGATATTTTTGACCCGCAAAGCATCTTTAACCCCCACAAAAAAGCCGACGCTACATGGGACTACAGCTTCTCCCGCATCCGCCAGAATTTTGACTGAGAGTTTATATATTGAAAATACAAATCGGTTAAGTGTCACGGCAGTACGGTAAAGCCGCCGCTTGTTTCGGGGTGCATGTGGTCGTGGAATGTGTGGGTTCCCTGCTCTGATAGGGTGATTGTTTTGGCGCGGCCTTTGCGAAGACTTAGCATGTCTTCGCCGGCGTACGGCTGGGGCTCTTCAAAACTGCCAAACATAATATGGTGCGCTTCGTCGTCTTGGTTCACAAACGACAGGGTGTCGCACTTTTGGGCTGCAATGTGCGTGGGGCTGATTTGGCCATCTTTGATTGTAATTTGGTGGTTGGGCCCCATCGTCTGGCAGGCGCCGGTTTGCTCGCCACCAATTTGGTAAATGGCTTCGTCGTTGACGAGTTTTTTGGACGCCTCGGTTGGCACCATGTTGTAGTGGAGGTGGTGCATGATCCATAGCGAGCCTACCACGACCACCAAAATAAGGCCCACGGTTGCGACCAAGAACGACGATTGCCAGTAGGGTTTTTTCTCGCGCCCTAAATGTAGGAAAAAGACCAGTTGGATAATCATTTGTAATAACGCAAAACCTAGGACAGTGGCCAGTAGCGACGTGCCCGACACTTTGTGCTTGGTCACTAAAAGGTACGGGATAATAGTAAACAGTAGCGACAGAATAAACCCCACGATGTAAGATGCCGTGGTGCCGTGTTCGGTGTGGTGTTTTGGGTTACTGCTCATGCCAATGCCATTAGATACACTACGCTAAAGATAAAAATCCACACAATGTCTAGGAAGTGCCAAAACAGGCTTAACAGCGTAAGCTTGCGAACCAGCGGGCCGTTAAGCCCGCGCCGCATTACGAAAATCAGCGTAATTGCCATCCAAAGCAGCCCAGAGGTAATGTGCAGCCCGTGCGTACCCACCAGTGCAAAGAATGAGGAGAGGAAAGCGTTGGTGTTCATGGTGTGGCCTTCGTGGATAAATTCGGCAAATTCTTTTAATTCAAAACTAAGGAAGGCCAAACCCAGCATAAAAGTAATACCAAACCACACTAGCACCTGATTTTTGAGGCCACGGCGGGCGGCGATCATGCCTAAGCCAGCGGTAAAACTGCTGGTAAGCAGAATAAGTGTCTCGGTCAACGCTAGCGGTTGGCTAAATAACTCATCGCCACCTGGCCCGCCAAGCGTATTGTCGCGCAACACCGCGTAAACCGCAAAAAGCACCGTAAACATCAGTAGGTCAGTCATTAGGTAAATCCAAAAACCAAATTGGACACGGTCGTTGTAGTGGGCTTCGTGCTCTGTTAGTTTTGCTTCTGCCATGTCCGCCATCGCTTATTTCGTATTACATCTAAACCAAAAGTTGCTGCTGCTTTTGTGAAGTCGCGCAAACCCATATCTTCGCTGTTATCAATGCCTAAGGCTGGGGCCTTACGTTGTTGCTCGGCTTCGTCCTTTTGTTTGCGTTCGGCTTCCAGCTTTCGTACTTGCTCGGCCGTTAGTTTGTATTCAACATCGTCGTTAAAGGTGCGTACGACAAACACCGCGAGGACCCCGATAATCGAGGCCACAATTAACCAGGTAATCTCCCACACAAACCCAAAACTCGCCAAAAAGGCAAAGGCAGAGATGTAAATGCCTGCGCCGGTATTTTTTGGCACGATGATGTTTTCGTACGCTGGCTTTGGCAGGCCTTGTTGTTTCATGTGCCAGAACGCATCGCGCTGTTCAACTTGCGGAATAGTCGTAAAGTTGTAGGCTTGCGGCGGCGAAGCGGTGGCCCACTCCAGCGAACGCCCATCCCATGGGTCGCCGGTAGTGTCGCGCAGCCGACGCCGCTGCATAAAGCTGGCAATAATTTGTATGATTTGTAAGGCTACGCCAATGGCAATCACCAGTCCGCCAATAAACATCAAAACATACAGCGGCTGCCAGCCGGTGGCCGAGTCGTAATGGTCAAGCCTGCGGGTCGCCCCCATAAAGCCGAGTATGTACATTGGAATAAACGATAGGCAAAAACCCACAACCCAGGCGACAAACGCATAACGTCCAATCCGCTCATTAAGCCGAACGCCAGTAATTTTAGGGAACCAATACGAGAGGGCCGCAAAAATACCAAACAACACACCGCCAATAACATTAGAATGGAAGTGCGCCACTAAAAATAGGCTGTTATGCAGCTGGAAGTCCGCTGGCGGCACCGCCAACACTACCCCGGCCATGCCACCGACAGCGAAAATGCCAATAAAGCCCAAAAACCACAACATCGGCGTCTTAAACTGTATGCGGCCCTTGTACATGGTGGCTATCCAGCTAAATACCAGCACCGATGTCGGTATGGCAATAACCATGGTCATGACGCCAAAAAAGGCGTTAACGTCGGCGCTCGCACCCATGGTAAAAAAGTGGTGCAGCCACACCGACAAAGAGAACGTCGCCACACCGATCATACCTAACACATTGGACGTATAGCTAGCGAGCCGTTTGCGGCTAAAGGTAGCCACTACCTCCGAAAACACACCGAAGGCCGGCAATACTAAAATGTACACTTCGGGGTGCCCCCACATCCAGATAAGGTTGGTGTACATCATGGGGTCGCCGCCGCCCATGGTGGTAAAAAAGTGCGTGCCAAAATAGCGGTCAAAAAAGAGCAAAAAAAGCGTGGCGGTAAGTAGCGGAAACACCGTAACTACCATAATCATGCTGCACAGCGAGCCCCAAGTGAACGGCGGCATTCGCCACAAGCTCATACCCGGCGCCCGCATTTTAAGAATGGTCATAATAAAATTGATGGCGCCCAGCGTGGTGCCGATACCCGCTATCTGTAAACTCCAAATCCAATAATCCACCCCCATCCCGGGGCTAAATTGGAGTTCCGACAGCGGCGCAATCGCCAGCCAGCCAGTAGCCGCATATTCGCCGCCAAGGAAGAAAAACATATTTACCATGATGACGCCACCAATGTACAGCCAAAAACCAAGCGTATTTAAGAAAGGCGAGGCTAAGTCGCGCGCTCCAATTTGCAGCGGCACGAAGTAATTGATTAGCCCAAAAATTAAAGCCATAGCCACAAAAAAGACCATGATATTGCCGTGGGCGGTAAAAATTTGCTGGAAGTGGTCGGCTGTTAGGTACCCGTGCGCCTCACCCGCCGACAAAGCCTGTTGCAGCCAAAGCATAATAGCGTCCAGCCCGCCGCGCAGCAGCATAAAGCCACCGGCAATAAAGTACATAATGCCGATTTTTTTGGGATCAACCGAAGTCAACCATTCTTTCCATAGCCATTTCCAGCGTTTCGTCCAGGTCAGTACTACCACAATAGTGAGCGCTAGCAGCAAAAAGGACACCGACCCGGCAATGGTAAACCATTCGTGCGGCAGTGCATGCATGCTAAGTTTGCCTAAGATCAGCTCTTTCATCAGTGGTGTGCTCCGTCCGTGTGAGCCTCGTGGCTCCCCATATATTTCATAACCACTTTATCATAGAGGTCGTTTTCGAGGAGTGAGTACAGTTCGGAAGGATTATTTTCGCTCGGTTTAAGTAGTTTATCGTACTCGGTGCCATCCATTGTTTTTGCGGTAAGGCTGACGTCCCGTACCCACTGGTCAAATGTTTCTTTCGATGTAGCGCTAGCCGTAAACTTCATACCGGCAAACCCCGCGCCGTTGATTTCGGCCGAACTGCCCGGGTAATCGCCCGGCACGGTCGCAAGTAGGTTAAGCCGGTTGACATGCCCTGTCATGGCGTACAACATACCGCCTAGGTTAGGAATCCAAAACGAGCTCATCGGTGCTTCGTCGGCCGTCAGTTCAAATGTAACTGGTGTGCCGACCGGCACTTGCACGTAATTGACCGTGGCAATTTTTTGTTCCGGGTAGATAAACAACCATTTCCAACGCAGCGCCACCACTTGAATGGTCAGCGGCTTGGCTTCGGCGGCAATTTGTTTTTGCGGTGCTAAGTGGTGGGTGGCCGGCCATAATATCATCGCCAGTACCAGGGCAATGGCACCCGGGACCAGCCACATGCTGGCGTTTAGTAGTTTGCCGTGGCCAGCATTGGGGTTGCGGGCGGGCCTAGTGTTCGACTCGCGGTATCTCCAGGCGGTAAAGTAGATCAGACACACAGCTGGAATGCCCAGAATCAGCATAATACCCACGGTAAGAAGCATCAGACTTTGTTGTTCGTCTGCAATCAAGCCTTTAGAATTAAACAGCGCAACATTGGTGTCGCGTAGCAACAGCGTGATAAGCACTGCAAGACCAGCCAGCACCAGTAAAATTGGCCCCGCCGTACTCCAGCCATTCTTTTTTCTGTTTTTCCCCATCAACCTTGCTCCCTAGCGCCGAACATAATCGGTATGTATTTACTATAGCATGGCTTTTAGTCGACGGACCCCTGCAGATGTACCTTAGAATGTACAGTTTAAACTGTTTGGGTTACGAACATTTGATATGCTAGTGATTAGATGATATTTTGCGAATCAATTACAAATCCGTTTGGTAAAACATCATGGTGAAGGCCTATTACCAATTGACCAAGCCTGGCATTATTTATGGTAATTTACTGACGGCCGTTGGCGGATTTTTATTAGCATCGCAAGGACGGATTGACTTTGTGCTGTTTGTTGCAGTGCTGGCCGGTACTGCGTTCGTGATTGGCTCGGCCTGCGCCATCAATAACTACATAGACCGCGATATCGACGCCAAAATGGCCCGCACCAAAAAACGGGCGTTGGTGCATGGCGACATTTCCGGCCGTAGTGCCCTGGTGTTTGCGGCTATTCTTGGCGCCCTTGGTTTTGGCACCTTGGCGCTTATGACTAACCATATTACTCTGCTTGTTGGTGTGATTGGTTTTGTTGATTACCTTGTGTTTTACAGTATTAGCAAGCGGCGTTCGACACTTGGGACAATTATTGGCAGCATTGCCGGTGCCACCCCGGTAGTGGCTGGTTATACCGCTGTTGGCGGTTCGCTTGATATTGGCGCCCTTTTGCTGTTTTTGATTTTGGCTTGTTGGCAAATGCCCCACTTTTATGCAATTGCCATTTTTAGACAGACTGATTACAAAGCCGCAGGGCTGCCAGTCCTTCCGGTTGTTAAAGGTGTAGCGCAGGCGAAGCGCCACATTGTGGGGTATATTTTGTTGTTTTTGACGGCAATTGGGCTACTATGGAGTTTTGGTTATGCCGGAACAGTGTATGTGGTGGTAATGATGCTCTTTGGCTTTGGCTGGCTGCTGCTTGGAATGCACGGGTTCACGGCGCGGGACAATACCTTGTGGGCGCGGCAAATGTTCAAATTCTCGTTGGTAGTGATTTTGGCATTTAGTACCACATTGTCACTTAATGCTTGGCTGCTGTAGTATAATCAAAGTCAGATGTTGTTACTCCATATTATTATTGCGCTTTTCAGTGTCGGTTTTAGTACATACCTTTACTTTTCGCCTTCCCGAACAAAACTAAAAGTAAGTTATGCTCTTGTTCTTTCTACGGTAGCAACCGGAACGTACCTCGTGGTCGTTTCGCATGCTGCTATGTTGCGTACCTGCATGACTGGCCTTTTGTACGTTGGCGTAACTTCGGCAATCATCGTTGCAGCACGCCACAAGTTAGCTGTTCAAACGGCAATTGTCGATAAGCAACGCTGACCTCCCTTGCAATTCCCGTCCCGGCTGCATTATGCTGGGGGTAACAAGTAATATGAGGGTGCACTATGGGTTTACAAAAATTAGAAGAAACGTTGGATGGGTGGTATAAAAAAGCTCCACAAATGCCAGAAAGTACGCGCAAAAGTTTAGCTGGCGCTTTTTGGTGGATTGCTTTAGTGTTGGGTATTTTACAACTATGGGGGGCGTGGGCATTGTGGCGGTTGGCACACTACCTCGACCCTATTAACCGGGCTGCCGACTACGTAAACCAATATTACGGCTACAATGTGGTAGATAACAGTCTCAACTTTTTTTACTATTCGGCCATTCTTATTATTGTGGTAGATGCGGCAATTTTACTTTTGGCCGCCCCCGCTTTAAAGGCCTGGAAAAAGATCGGCTGGACCCTGTTGTTCTATAGCTTACTCTTAAATGTGGTGTACGGCGTAGCGCGTATGTTCTCGGACGTTGGCGGTGGCTTTGGCAATGTGCTTTGGGCCCTTGTTACGGCGGCAATTGCCGGGTATTTCTTGTTCCAAGTCCGTAGCTTCTTTGTTAAGGCTGGCGGTGTCGACTTAAAAATGGACAGTAGTTCTGGTAATAAACCAAAAACTAAATAATAAAAGGGGGCTACATGGCGAAGGACACGGATTATGACGATCAAAAGGACGAGCCGACACGTCCACTAGACCAAGATTACGATTCGCCATTTTCTGGCCCAAGCGATGCCAAGCAAAAAATGCCGGTTGATCATCCATCAAAAGATGACCCGGCTGATGCACACGAGGAATACGACGAGGGGTCAGATGACGCTTCACTCGATAATAAACCAGATGGCGAGCCAGGTGCAGGCCCGCGCATGAAAAAACTCTTTTAACAAAAAATACCTCCGGCATAAAAGCGGAGGTATTTTTTGTTGTAACGCTATGGTTTAGTAAGCGTGGCCGCCACGGTCGTTACCGCCAAATGAGCGGCGTTCGCGTGGTTCTTGGGGACGAGCTTCGTTAACTACAACAGCACGACCGGCAATTTCTTTGCCGTTCAATTGCTTAACTGCAGCCTGAGCTTCCTCTTCGGTGCTCATTTCTACAAACCCGAAGCCTTTGCTGCGGCCAGTTTCGCGGTCCATGATAACCTTGGCAGAAACAACCTGGCCGACAGCATCAAATGCTGCCTTAAGGTCGTCGTCGGTAGCTTGGTAGCTTAAGGAACCTACGAATAATTTAGTTGCCATTTATAAAACTTCCTCTTTCTTCTGCTGAGGTAAGCTGGTAGGTAGTCCATATCCAGCTAGCTGCTCCTCAAGAGAACGATTTAATACTGATTCTAGAACGATCCCACCGAATGACAGGATATATAGCAGCTAGTATTCTAGCCGCCTTAGTATAACACAAAAGGCGTGAACCGAGCAATTAATTTGTCTCTCGTAGTTAAGAGAGGTGTTATGATTATGACGCCGTAGTCGGAGAAATTGTGCCCGGCGCGGCCTCGGCTTGGCTTTTTGTTTGCCATCGACCGTTCACGAACGATTGCACTATAAGACCTCTGGCGGTACGTATATCCCAGCGACCGAACAGAATTTGTCGACGATTTTTGAACGTACCGGGTGAAATTATTAAAATCTTTGCTCCCTGGTCTATGCTAAGACCAAGCGCTGCCAGACCAATGTTCCTCTCCTCTGCTGGTGTTATATGGCTCGGCCCTGGATCTTCATCGGGCCTAAGTTTTAGAATTCCGTGGTAGATTGCCATGTAGGTAAATTGGTCGAAAGATTTCGCGCCCACCTTTGGTGGAAGTTGTGCGCGTACATTGCGTATGTAACCATCATCATGCCGTAAAATAGTTGCCGCCTTGGCTACTGTAGCACCTAAAGCTAAAACAGGGAATATCCTATGTTCAGCGGCGGTTAAAGTATCAAAGGCCGCTGGGTTTTCCAACGCAAGGGCCCTTTTGATGTCTTCATGTTCCGACAACTCAGGTGGGATCCGTTGGTCCATAATCATCCACGCAGTATACTGGCTTTCTTCGCAAATTTGCAATGGTATGGTGTTGGTAAAGTCTTGACGACATTGCAAAAAGGATTTTACAAACCGAGTTGTTGATCGAGCGCCAACTGTAGCGCCGGGTCAATAAACAACCCTGGTTCTCCGTTGCCATGCAGTGCTGCGGCTCGCTTTCTAGTCATTTCGCCATAAACGAGGTCATATGCCGTTCCGCATTGTTCCATATCGATAATCGTCATAGTGGCCATGCCTAAACCGTGGTTGCCATACAGTCTGGTGGGTGGAACATCCGGGGCCTTATCGGTTGGGAGAAATACGCCTTCAGGACTCATACTAAAATCAAGGCATCCAATAGGCGCATGTTGATGGTCTTTGGCCCAAGTAAAAGAGAGGTCTTTACCCATTTGTGTGTGTTTTTCGCCCACAAGCCGGCCATCTATATAGTGTGCGATTCCCTGAACTACGAGCCGATCATTCGTTACAGGGCAATGAATTTTTATTGCAACATCGGCCTGGTCATCGTCGGGTAGCTCAACATGAATAGTCGATGTATAGGTAAGCTTTCCTTCGGCTAAGGCATCAAGTCGTTCACCTAAATATTCCATGGCTTTTGTGGCATTCATCGACATCCCGATACAATACCATAGATATATTAGGAAATAAAATCTTTTGTAAGCGTAGTTATTTTTGGCAAGTCTATGTAGTCGTGGGTATCACCAGGCAATTCTACAAAGGTAATGAGCGATGGCGAAAGGATAGTTCTTAGGTAGCGGTCGACTTCGGCGGCCGAGCCAACGGGGTCATGGGCATTTTGAATAACCAGTATTGGTTCGGTTAGGCTTTTGAGCCAACTTTCAAATTCATGTTCCAAGTTATGCTGGCGAATGTAGCCCAGCGGAAGACCCATAAAGATAACCTTTTCGGGGCGGACGGTGTTGTCGGCCATGCCTTTTAATGTAAGTAAGACGCCGGCCGATTTGGCTACTACAACAAAGTCCTGTAGCGGGCGCAGTTCCTGCTGTATGGCCCGTAACTCGTGGTCGAATTCGATGGTCGAGCCGCCACTGGCCCAATGGGCGTAATCGTGCGTAGCGACTGTGGCAAACAATGGTGTCAGCGCGGCACGCAATTGTTGTACCCACTCCTTGTTGTGGGGACTGTTACCACCAAGGATTAATGCGTCCATTAGAATCCGCCAAAGAGGCCAACTATTAGCCCCATGGCCATCATGGCAAAGAACTGGTAGGCCACGGTAAGATAGGTTAACAGTACAGGGCGATGTTCAAAAATGTCGTGGATAAACACAGTGGTAAGCGAAACGCCTAGCCACAACCAAAACGCGGTGGTTAAGGCCGCACTTAACGCGCTAACCTCATAAAACGGACGCGAAATGGCCGCCACATGCGCAATGACAAAGGCCATGACCAGTGACATTACCGCTGCTATGGCCATTGACCTGCCTGCGTTGCTCATTTTTTTTGCATCCACTTTTGCTAACTTGGCCCAGGTATTACCAAATACTGGTTTGGCGTAAAATATACTGCCGACGATGATGCTGCTTAGACCAGCGAGTAAAACTGCCAGCCAGTTGACGTTGACTTCCATGGTTTCTCCTTGTTTAGGCTTATGGTTTTACTATAGCAAAATATCGATAGGCGTGTCGGAAGGCGATTCTCTTTCCTGGAGCGGAGGAGTTGCAAGTGCAGCCCTGGCCGGACTTGGTTCTACAAGTCCGGCCAGGCAAACGCCCGGAGACGGAAGGAAAGAGAATCGCCTTTTATATCAGAGGTAGGCGTCGAGCCCGCCTTTTTTAGGAATAAACGACGCTTCAAAACCCGTTTGGTTGCAGCGGCGCAGTTCTTCTTCGCTTAGCATGCCTTCGCCTAACAAAAAGGCATATTGTTTTTTGAGCTGGCAATCTTCGATAATTTCCGGCCAATCAGTATTAATACAAAATTTAACCTTGTTTTCGACAAGTGTGCGCAGAATAAATTTGAGTTCGTCGGTATTTTCGACGGCTTTGGTGGCAAGGTTAGACAGCGGGCAGACTTCAAGCACAGTGCCGCGTTTAACCAGTTCTTTCATGAGCGATTTATCGTAGGCGGCCAAAATACCGTGGCCAATTCGTGCTGGCTGGGCGTATTCTAAAGCCTCCCACATATCGTTGGCATCGCGCTGTTCACCGGTA
This sequence comes from Saccharimonadales bacterium (SeqCode), assembly GCA_035649555.1. Taxonomy (GTDB): domain Bacteria; phylum Patescibacteriota; class Saccharimonadia; order Saccharimonadales; family UBA4665; genus DASRJJ01. The sequence continues at coordinate 1,986 of DASRJJ010000052.1, read as the reverse complement.
TGGACGGTTATGTTAAGTCCCGCCGCCCGTGCGCGTTTAAAAATGTCGACATAATCTTTAAACGTAAATGCATTGCCCCCGGGCCCGGCAACATCAATGCCAACTACCCCGCGTTTGCGATATTTTATAGCCTTTTCTAAAATGATGGTGTTTTGTTCTACCGAAAATTCCCGGGCCATGCAAAAAATCAGCCCTGCCGATAACTGCGGGTGTGCCAACAATGCGCGTTCCATGCCGCGCAACATCGCCATGGTGATGTAGTCGAGATCGAACATGGCGTCCGAGTTATGTTTCATCGGGTTGTTGCGAAGTTCAATAAGCGTGATGCCGTTGACGCGGTAAGCCCCGGCCATAGTTTGGTATGTAGCTTGCTCTACGGCTTGCACGCCGGAGCTAAGCCGGTCGAGCACAGGCCCATAAATTTTTTGAAAGTACTCGTTCAGCGGCATGCGACGCTCAATGGATAACTGAATGTACTTTTTAAACTCCGTGAATTCTTTTTTAGGCAATTTAATGCCAGCGTCGTGAGCGATCTGCCATAATACAGCCGGATTTATGGATGTGCCCAGGTGCGCGTGCAGTTCGGCCAGGGGGAAATGTGGGAACGATGCCGGCTGCTTTTGGGTAACTGTCATTAGCTGTTAGTATAGCATGACGAAATCTAAGTGAGAGAGTGTGTCTTTTCGGCACCTCGGAAGCGCAAAATGTGTTATTTAAACACATTTTGTGACCCGCACGTGCCCGAAAAGACACACTCTCTCACTTAGATTTCGTCATTCGGATCGGCTTTGCCTAGTTCATCCAAAAGCTTGGCGAGTTCGGGCGTAGCAAGCATGGACATGTCAATTCCCTTTTGAATGGCAATAATATAGCCTTGCATAATTCGTTTTATCTTAAGCGCGTCGGACCGCCACAAAAAGTTGACGTTGTAGGGTTTGTCGGGGTCAAAGAACCGGGTTGATATTTTAAGCGAGCCAAAGAATGGCCCAACATCGGCCGTAACATTTAGAATATCCTCTATCCGAATACTTATCACCTCGGCCACCCTAAAGAAAATGCGGTGCGCCACCGTTAGCTTTTCGCGGTCAACAATAATCGAATCGGGGATAAGCGTAAACGGGAACACCGTCGTCGCCTCCACTAAAGCTTGGTGTGACCCTATGATAGCTTGGTTTAGTTCGCGTTCCACTTCCCTTTTGGTGTGAGTAGTGCTCAAAGATTGATTTGGTGCATATGGTTCCATAGCTCCTCCTTTTTGCATAGTAAACTATATAGAATAAGGCCGATGAGTTCTGTTAAAAATTTCGCCAATCAGGTAGATGCCCCTGTTTTTGGGTTAACAAACAGGGTCGGGTGCAGTAAACTAATAGTAAAAGCTAACAAAGTGTAGGAGAGTGATGACAGCCTCAAAAATTACCGAACATGCTGTTCGGGTAAAAGACTTACAAAAATCGTTTGGGACGCTTAAAGTTCTAAAAGGTATCAATTTTACTGTAAAACGGGGTAGTATTTTAGCTGTGCTCGGTCCTAATGGCGCCGGCAAAACCACGACAGTACGCATTTTAAGTACGCTTTTAAAACCCGAAGGCGGAACAGCCGTCATTAACGGCCACGATATCTTAACCGAGCCGGCCGGCGTACGCGCTAGCATCGGTTTGACCGGCCAGTACGCTGCTGTCGACGAATATCTGACCGGCGAAGAAAACCTGATGCTTATGGGCCGTCTGTACCGGCTTAGTGTTGCCGACTCCGCGCGCCGCGCCCAAGATTTGCTTACCCTATTTGAACTGCAAGAGGCCTCGAAGCGACCCGTTAAAACCTACTCGGGCGGCATGCGCCGCAAGCTCGACTTGGCCATGAGCATGATTGCCTCGCCACCCGTGATTTTTTTGGACGAACCAACTACTGGGCTCGACCCGCGCAGCCGTATTGCCATGTGGGACACCATTAAGCTGCTAGCCAAAAGCGGTGTAACAATTTTATTAA